>JAIUMT010000254.1 GCA_022565415.1 Balneolales bacterium
GCCATTCGCTGAGAAATCAAAGCCGGGGAAATTGCTTTGCTGGCGCATTTGGACCGTGCTGAGGCCTGTGGTTCCGGAGGTGCTCCCCCTGGCAAGCCCCACAGATTCCAAATCGGTATTCAAATAGCAACCGGAAACTGAGCCGTTACTACTGTCCCCGGTCAACCCACCGGTGTGGAGGGCACCGCTTACACTTACGGCCACGTAACATGAAGTTAAGGAACCACCACCGGTATGGTAACCTATCAACCCGCCTGTGTTATTGTTTCCACTTACTGTTCCTGTAAAATAACTGGTGGTAATGGTGCCGGAACTCTCGCCAACCAGTCCGCCACTTCGATTACCGCCCGACACTGTTCCAGAGGCATAACTGCGGGCGATGGTTCCGCTGGCATGACGTCCTAGCATCCCGCCGGTGGCGGTGCCTCCGATTACGCTGCCGGTAACATAGTTTCCTTCAAGTGCCCCGCCTGCATTACGGCCCACCAATCCTCCGGTATTGCCGCCACCGGTAATATCGACGTTAGTGAGCCCCAGGTTATTTACAACACCGCCGGAACCGATGAGCCCGAAGAACCCTATATTACCGGTGCTCCCACGATTGATGTATAGCCCGTTGATGGTGTGACCTTTTCCGTCAAAACTGCCTGTGAAAGGAATGGTAGTGTCTCCAATGGGATCCCATCCCAACCCATCGTTCCCAAAAATACCGCCCTCGCGGGTTAGCTCACTGAGATCAATATCGGCAGTGAGTCGGTAGTGAGCGTCGGGGTTATAACGAACACCGTTTAACTGTTCGACATTCGCTATCAGGTAAGGGTTCGTTTCGGTGCCGTCTCCATCGGTTAAATTGGTTGGTATGACTTCAACGAGATCGGAAAGATCTGACTCGAATAGCTCCTCCTCATACTGATGATAGACTGCAGTAACCTGCCAGTTGTAAGCGGTGAAGTTCGTTAAACCGGTATCGGTAAAGGTGGTATCGGTTACCAAATCCCCGGTCTGTATAAGCTCAGAATTACGATAGATCCGGTAGCCATTTGGAGAGGCTGAGGCGGGAGCTGACCAGGCAAGCACAACCGATTGATTGCCCGGCTGGGCAGTAAGACCGATTGGTACCAGTGAAAATTCGTCTGATGAGCTTACATGACTCCCGGGCTCACCTTCCCACAACAAATAAGGAAAACTGGCTTTTTGTGTTATTCCCCAGGTGTCATCAAAATCCCAACCGGAGAAACTCTGCTGGAAGAGCATTTGAACCACAGTCAGTCCTGTTGCCCCAGTGGCTGTACCGTTTCCCACACCAATGCTGTCGGTATCAGCAGGCCAGTAACTGGCAGAGAGACTACCTTCGTTCCAACCTACCAAGGCGCCCGCTGCCTCGCTGCCGCTTACCCAGACTCGGGCATACCCGCGGGTTACCGTACCACTGTTGCGGCCAACCAACCCACCGGCCACATCAACTCCACTTACCGCACCGTACGCGTAGCTGTCTGTAACCCGGCTGTTATCGATATCGGATTCCAGCCAGCCAATCAGCAAAGCAGTGTGCTGGGCACCCGTTACACTTCCGGAAACAAAACTTTCGGAGATGACGGATTTGCCCCGTCCCACCAAGCCTGCAACATCCCGGTCCCCGCTTACCTCCAGATCCAGCAGACCCAAACCCGTGACCTGGGCATTTGCCCACCCAAACAGGCCGACCCCGCTCTGGGTTTGCCGATTAATATACAAACCGGTAATGATGTGGCCACCACCGTCAAATGTGCCGGTAAATGGAGCGGATTCGTTCCCGATAGGACTCCATCCGGCGCCATCGTTCCAGAAGACCCCGCCATCGCGAGTACTGGTAGTGAGGTCAATATCGGATGTGAGGAGGAAGTGGGCATCCAGATGGTTGCGTACCTGGTCCAGATTATAAGCGGTGGAAATTAAGTAAGGATCACCGGTTGTGCCGCTGCCCCCCGCAAACGGCGGAAGGCCGGGGTGCGGGTTCTGTTCGTTGTTTTGCAGCCAGGGGTAGCTTTGTTCGTCGATGAGTCCCCAGATACTTCCAAAATTCCAGCCGGAAAATGTAGCCTGAATTCTCATCTCATCGGAGGTTTTACCAAAATTGCCGGCGGAACTACCACTCCCCACTGCATTACTCTTGCCACTGGTTTGGGTGTCCCAATAATTACCGGAGAGGGTACCGGTATGATTACTATACAGTTCACCAACAAGTCCGCCGGTTATGCTTTCCAGGCCTCCGCTCACATATCCCGAAGCGTAGCTATTACTGATGTTGGTATTATTATATGCGGACCCCAACAATCCACCTACATTTGAATAAATGAAATACGTTTGACCGAATACAACTGTAGTAATAAAATCCCCTCCGGATACTGCCCCCATGGCATAACTATTGCTGATGGAACCATTACTGGTTCTACCTACAAGCCCCCCAACATCGCTGGCATCACCCCCACTTACTGAGGCCGTGGAGAAACTTTGGGTGATCGTTGAAGACGTGACGCTCCCGATAAGTCCGCCAGCTCCAGTCCCACCGGTACTCACACTTCCGTGTGCCCAGGTATTGGTAAACGTATTGCTTCCATAGCTCTGGCCGGCCAGTCCACCGACATAGCTGCCTTCGGGTGATGATACGGTTCCAGAAAACCCGCATTCTAAAACCGGTGCTACGTTACTACCCAGGAACATACTGCCGAAAGAACCTACCATCCCCCCAGTTCTTGTTATTTCACTGTCAGGGGCCATACCGGTTACAATTCCATCTACATAAACATTGAAAATGCTGCCTCCCTCGTTGCTCTTGAAAAACCCGGCAAGTCCACCTACATAGCGTAGTCCAGTTATATTCACATTGCTAAGGCGGAGATCGAAAATGGAAATATCCGGACCATTTACAGCTCCAAATAGACCTACCCACGCGGATTCCGGCCGATTGATGTACAGTCCCGAAATAGTATAGCCGTTGCCATTAAAGCTTCCGGCAAAGATTTTGTCGATGTCTTGCACGGTAGCACCCCCGGTGCCAATGGGCTCCCAGCCACTGCCGACATTGTAGGGTGCCACATCCAGGTCAATATCTGCCATGAGTTTGATATGGGAATTCAGGGCGTATCGCACCAGGTGGAGCTCATAGGGTGAGGTGATCAGGTAAGGGGAACTGGGGGTTCCACTACCTGATAGATTCAGTCCCGGCAGGGTTTCAGGAACTAGAGATTGCAGATATGGGAAAGTGCCTCCTTCCACAATACCCCACACCGAGCTGAAATTCCAGCTGTTAAAGTTTACTACCTCACGCATTTCGTCGCTGTCGAGGCCGGTAATCCCATCGATGCTTCCATTACCAACTCCCTGCCCGCGTCCGCTGGTTTCGGTGTTCCAGTAGCTGTTGTTTACAGTGGTTCCGTTTTCTCTTGTTCCTATAAAACCTCGTACGGTACTCCCTGACCCGATGACTTGCCCGGTGGAATAACTGTTGGTGATAGTTGCTTCCGATATCATTCCCACCAGGCCGCCTGCAACATAATTAGTCCGGGTGGTTACTGTTGCCGTAGAGTAACTGTTGGTGATGGATCCCAAACGATCTGGATTAACCACGCTAAGTCTACCTACTAAACCTCCTACCATCCATGTTCCTGATACAGAGCCGTTAACATAACTGTGGTGAACAGAACCAACACTCGCACCCACTAGCCCGCCAGTGGTCATTCCGACGGTTATGTCCACATCTTCCAGCCCATGGTTTTTGACAACCCCATCTCCAGATACGTTTGCAAATAACCCGGCATAGTCGTGGTCAGGCCGATTTATGTACAAGCCGGTAATGGTGTGGCCGTCGCCGTCAAAGGTACCTCGGAATTGACCACCGGTAAAATTGCCCCCAATAGGCAACCAGCCCTGGCCGCCGTTGGCGGAGGAGGAGGCGTAAGTATGGTAACCCGGGGAGTTTTCGTCCAAGTTGGTCATAAGTTTGTAACTACCGGACATATTATTGCGAACGTTGTGAAGATCTGCCCAGCTATGGATTTGGGTTTGGGCTTGGGCGGCACCTGTGCTGAGGGCCATTAGAGCCAGTAATAAAATAAATAGGTTGACTGATTTCATTGTTCTGGAGTTTATTTTGCCGGATTATGAATGACGGACTGTGGTGACTTAAAATGCTATAGCCACTCCTGCGGGGATCAGATGCACAATCATGAGTTAAGAATTAGCGATACATCCACGTAGATGCTTTAAAAATTCCTGCGGGACCAGATGCACAGGTGTCAGCGCACATCCAATCCCGCAGGAGCCAGCTGCACATTCATGCAGACTGGTAAATTCATGCACTAGTATAGGCAAGACCACATTTAATGGGCTATCTCATTTGTTTCATTCTCTTGTTCATTTGTATCAAAACGACAAGATTTGGCGAAGATGAGCGGATTTAAAGGCGTAACTCTTGCATTACCTGCAAGACGTACCAATATAATTTTCTAAATATCAGTTCGTCAGGAAAGCAGCTCGGAAGGGTTTACATCATACTGTTCCTTGAAGCATTTAGAGAACCATGAGACACTTTCAAACCCGACAGAATAAGCAATTTCACTTATTGTGCCGGACTTGTTTTCAATCATCTGTTTGCCTTGCTCAAGGCGTATTCTTCGGATGAGCTGCACCGGGGATTCATCCACGATTTTGATAAGCTTTCGGTGTAAGGTAGCCCGACCTACATTTAGCATTCCAGCCAGTTTTTCAACAGATAAAGAAGAGTCTTCGAGGTTATCCAGTATAGCTTTTTGAACCTGCTCCAAGAATTGTTGATCCGCCGACTTTAACTTCTCTTTGTTTACAAAAATGGATGAGGACTGTGACTCAAATCTTGCCTTCAGCAGTTTTTGTCCCCGCAGCATACTTTTAATCAGCGCTATCAACTCATCCATATCAAATGGTTTGATGATGTAATCGTTAGCTCCGTGGTCGAGTCCGGCAAGGGTATCTTCTTTGGTATCTTTACCTGTGAGCAGAATCACGGGGATGAAATTCACCGAGGGGTCTTCCCTAAGCTCCTTCACGAATTCAAAACCATTCA
>JAIUMT010000255.1 GCA_022565415.1 Balneolales bacterium
ATAATTGACGATGAAATCGAAATCGACTTAAATCCGGATGATATCGAAATGCAACGTTTTCACGCTGGTGGTAAAGGCGGACAGAACGTAAACAAGGTCGAAACCGGAGTTCGATTGATTTGGACAGGTGCACTATCGAACGGAGAAACGGCCCGGGTGGTGGCAGAATGTCAACAGGAACGATCTCAGCTTCAAAACCGCGAAAAGTCGATGGTATTGCTTAAATCCAGAATCTACAATCTTGAAAAAGAGATTCGGGAAGCAGCCAAAGCCCAACTTGAGGGCACTAAGATGAAAAACGAATGGGGATCGCAAATCCGGTCGTATGTGTTTCATCCGTATAAAATGATTAAAGATCACCGATCTGACTACGAAACATCCGATATTGATGGTGTTATGGATGGTGATTTGGAGGAGTTTATTAAAGCCTACTTAATGAGCATGCGTGAATGAGTTTAACCTTTGATTTTCTTGTTGTTGGCAGTGGGAGTGCGGGATTAACCTATGCGCTTCGTGTTGCAGAAAAAGGCACTGTTGGAATTATAACCAAAAAAGACCGTGCCGAATCTAATACAAACTATGCGCAGGGTGGTATTGCGACGGTACTCGATTCGTCCGATTCATTTGAAAGTCATATTCAGGATACGCTGGTCGCTGGGGCCGGACTTTGCCGCGTAGAGGCTGTGGAGTTGATAGTGCGCGAAGGACCAGTCGTGATTCGCGAACTAATTGATCGAGGTGCCAAATTCACCGAGAAAAAAGGTCGGCTTGATTTAGGCAAGGAGGGAGGTCATTCAGCTAACAGAATTGTCCACGCCGCCGACATGACCGGCAAGGAAATTGAACGAGTATTGCTCAATCAGGTATCCAATCATCCGAACATCACCGTTCTCGAGCATCATTTTGCAATGGAGTTGCTCACAGAGCATCATTTGGGCAAACAGGTGACCCGCTACGACAACGATACCCATTGTTATGGCGTCTATGCATTGAACGTTTGGGATGACAAAGTTGAAAAGATTTATGCTAAAACCACGATGCTTGCCACTGGCGGAGCTGGACGGGTTTACTTGCATACAACGAATCCTGAAATTGCTACTGGCGACGGAATTGCCATGGCTTACAGGGCGAAAGCGCGAGTGGCCAATATGGAGTTTATTCAGTTTCATCCAACTTCGTTGGCTATTGCCGGAGCTGACTCGTTTCTAATTTCCGAGGCGGTTCGTGGTCACGGTGCCTTCCTGCGAAACAAAGATGGCGACCGCTTCATGAAATTGTACGATAAGCGCCTTGAGCTGGCTCCACGCGATATTGTAGCCCGCGCGATCGACGATCAGATGAAAAAAAGCGGATCCGATCATGTTTTCCTCGACCTTACACACGTGCCGAAAGACGAAATCACCGAGCATTTTCCAAACATCTACAACGAATGCCTCAATCACGGAATTGATCTTGCTACCGATTGGGCGCCAGTCGTTCCGGCGGCTCACTATATTTGTGGTGGTATTGTAACCGATTTAGAAGGAAGAACCAGCATTAACGGACTATTCGCAGCTGGTGAAGTGTCCTGCACCGGAGTTCACGGTGCGAATCGGCTTGCATCAAATAGCTTACTTGAAGCGTTAGTGTTCGCAAAACGGGCCGCCAACAAAGCAATTGATTATTTCAACAATGTACCGGTCGAGAAGCATAGTTTTCCAGATTGGGATGATTCCGGCACAATCGATACCGAAGAGTGGATTTTAGTTTCGCATAACAAACGAGAATTACAGCAGTTAATGTCGGGTTACGTTGGCATTGTTCGTAGCGACCTCCGACTTGAGCGGGCATTTCGTCGAACAAAGTTACTCTACGACGAAGTAGAAAGTTTCTACAGCAGAAATAAAGTCAGTGTTCCGCTTTGTCAGCTCCGAAACATGATTGGAATTGCCTATCTCATTATTCGAAGTTCCATGCGACGCAAAGAAAGCCGCGGACTGCATTACACAACCGATTATCCGCAGTCTGATGAGTCTCAAAACCGCGATACAGTCATTTAACACATGAAAATCCTTGGTGTCACCGGTACGATTGGAAGCGGAAAGTCGCTTTTTTGCACCTATCTGAGGGAGTTTGGAGCTACTGTGATTGATGCCGATAAACTGGCAAAGTCAATAATGGTGGATGACGACCAGGTTCGCAAACAGATATCAGAAGCATTCGGACAAGAAGCCTATCATTCTGATGGATCGCTTTACCGATCTTTTCTCGCTGAAGAAGCTTTTGCCAAAGGGCGATCGGAAGAATTGAATAAAATTGTTCATCCTGCGGTTAATTCTGCCTCTATGAAATTAGCCGAAATAGCCCGAAGGGAGGGAAAGCCTCTATTTGTGAAGGAGGCTGCTCTATTGCTGCACAACGGTCGTGGAGCGGAATACGATTACATTGTCTGGGTTCAATCAGATCTTAGTAGCAGAATAGAACGGGTTCAACAGCGTGACGGAATTGATGTAAATCAGGTACTATCTCGCAATGAGAAGCAAAAACAACTTTCAGAAGTGGCGTCTTTAATTGATGAAATTGTAATCAACGACGGCACAAAAGAACAGCTAAAGAAAAAAGCCCAAATCGTATTTGACCGACTCGTATCTGTTGAATAGCCCACTAGTTATAGTTAGATTAATTCAGTTTCGAAATTAATATAATTCAGGAGAATTTATGGTCGCACAGTCGTATGCCCGCCTCATGACACTCGAAGAGTTTATTATACAAGGTCAAAATCATTTTAAAGGCGCCACAGGTGACTTGTCTCAACTATTGCGCGATATCGCACTCGCCGCAAAAATCATCTCGAATGAAGTCAACAAGGCAGGTATTACGAATCTTTTGGGACTAGACGGATCTGTTAATGTGCAGGGAGAAGCTGTTAAACGTCTCGACTTATTCTCAAACGACCAAATGATTCATGCTTTGTCACGATCTGGAAATGTTTGCATGATCGTGTCGGAAGAAAACGATAAGCCAGTTCGCACCCGATCCAGTTCCGGAAAGTATGTGGTTGCTATGGATCCTCTTGATGGTTCATCCAATATTGATGTGAATGTTTCAATTGGGACTATCTTTTCGGTGTTTGCCAGAAAATCGGACAGGGCAGACGAGCCTAATGATTATGACATTCATCAGTTGGGGACCGAACAAATCGCCGCGGGATATGTGCTCTACGGATCTTCAACTACGTTGGTGTACACCACGGGACTAGGTGTAAGTGCCTTTACGTTAGATCCGGGTCTTGGCGAATTTTTCCTTTCAGAGCGATCTATAAAAATGCCTCGTTTTGGTCCGACATATAGCTTAAACGAAGGGCATATTGGTCAGTGCAGTCCTGCAGTTCAATCCTACTTGCGAAAATGCAAAACCCCCGATTCATTCTCCGGGAAGCCTTATAATTGTCGATATATCGGATCAATGGTATCTGATATTCATCGAACACTGCTTGATGGTGGCATTTTTATGTATCCCGATACCCAGCGACTTCCAGACGGTAAACTCAGATTAATGTATGAGTGTTATCCGATGGCGTTCATCATCGAACAGGCTGGGGGTATCGCAGTTGATAAGAACAAGACACGCATCCTGGAAATACCCGTACGCGATATTCATCAACGCTCATCCATATTTATGGGGTCTGACCAGAACATGCGTGATTTGATATCAATGATGTAAGTTCTTACCTAAAACTCGCCGAACATGTGAAAGTTTGGCGGAAGTCCTTCGGTTTCGGCATCATCTTGACGAACAGTTTCGATTTTTTGTGCGTCAATAGTGTACATACTCACCAAGAAACGATCAACAAATGTTTCTTCTATGGTAAGCACGCCGGTAATTTTGATTGGCTCGTACACATAATCGGGCATTACGGTATCGCTGTTTATCATGAGAGTTTCGTTCGGTTGTGGTGGTGGAACATGAAAACAACCCATAAACGGAGCTTGCAGGAGTATGAAACGATCGATTTTTTCAATGCTGTCGAATGGAACCATATATCCGACGATTTCAACAACTTTTCCGTTGTATTGTTTCAAGTCTGCCGGGGCTTCGTTAGCTCCCATCCGCCATTTTCGTAGATCTTTGAAATATAATCTTCCAGAAACAGCAGCTGAATTGGAGGTTGAAATTGTAGATGAGTTCACTTCAACAGGTGGATTCTCAGCGTAAGTTGGATTGCTTGAAAGGCTGAGTGTTAGAAATAGAATGGTAGGTAGTAAGTATCGCATAATGGTGATTTATTTTCCTGCTCCAAGATTTTGAACAGCATCAGTTCGGTATGCTTTAAACGCTGGAACTAGTCCGACGAGTATTCCAGCTATAACGGTTGCAAATATTAGTACAACTTGATCACTAGAAACGTTAAATGCTGTAATTATAATTCCAGCCACTTCGGCAAGGTGCTCTGAGGCAAATGAAACGATTATATGACCGCCTAAAAGTCCGATAATTGCGCCAATTCCGCAAACTATTGCTGACTCAAGCAAAATGATTGAAAAGATAGTGGATCTTCTGGCGCCTAGTGCTCGCATAACGGCCAGGTCGCGTTTGCGCTCTTCCATGGTGTTGTAAATAGCGATGAGGACTCCGAAAAGGGCAACAATTACCACAAACCAGGCTACCAGTCGCAAAACCTGCTCAGCATTACCCACAATTGACATCAGGTTATTAATCTGCATTGCCGGAACGACAGCCATAATTTGTTCTTTATACTGAAAAAATGGGTCACGCATCATATTGCGGGCCAGCAACGGGTTCGCTGGAGTTGGGAAGTTGATCATGCCTGATAACTGTACAGCAGCTGCCGGATTCACCATTTTAACGAGGAGGGCATCCAGTTCTTTGAGGTCGACCTGTTGTTCAATAATCTGAGCCGATTCGTGGTGATGATCGTGGTCGTTATGGCTATGACCGTGATTGTCATGTTCATGCTCGTTTCCGTGGGAATCGTGGTCATGGGTTTCATGGTCATCTAGGTGCAAATGAGGATCGTGCAGGGCGTGAGTGGTGTACAAATCGGTGAAAATAACACGATCGTTTGCAGAACCGGA
>JAIUMT010000256.1 GCA_022565415.1 Balneolales bacterium
CTTCGACTCTATTGAACCCCATCGCCGAACCTGGCCGTACTTGCGCGATCGCCGAATCGACACGTATGGCGACATCACCAAACGAATAATCGATTAATTCATTATATGACTACCCCCTCATCACTCGGATACCGAATGCCCGCAGAATGGCATACCCACTCAGGAACACTCCTTAGTTGGCCTCAGAATGCTGAAACATGGCCCGACGACCGCCTCCCTCGTGTCGAAAAGGTTTACATCAACATTATAAAATAGCTGAATCAGCATGAACCTATTCATCTTTTAGTTGAGGATGTCGAGTTGATGAACAGGGTGGTCGCTCTGTTTAAGCTGAATCAGATCCCTGCTGATGCTGTGGTGTTTCATGTTGTTCCTTGCAACGATGTTTGGGCGCGTGATTTCGGACCAATTTTAGTGCGAAATGAGAGCAAGGCCGGTTCGAAGGATGAATTTGCCATAACGAATTGGGATTACAACGCCTGGGGAGGGAAATATCCTCCGTTTGATGGCGATAATGCAGTGCCAACGTACCTTGCTGAAGTTTCGGGTCTCACGAAGTTTGATCCGGGCATGGTGCTGGAGGGCGGCTCGATTGAAACCAATGGCGAAGGCGTGATGCTAGTCACTGAATCGGTTTTGTTAAACGAAAACCGAAATCCGCACCTTTCAAAAGAGCAGAGTGAAGAGTACCTGAAAACGTTTTTGGGTCAGGAGAAGGTAATTTGGCTCAAAGACGGACTAGAAGGCGACGACACCGACGGACACATCGACGACCTCAGCCGGTTTCTTAACGAGAACACCATCATGACGATGATCACTGAGGATGAAAATGATGTCAATTTTCACGCACTTCAGGAAAATTTGGAAATCTTGCGCAACGCCACAGACAACAATGGTAAGCCTTTTAATATCGTGACGCTGCCCATGCCGTTAACCAAGATTGAAGGCACTACGGTTGATGGAAGTGAATTTGTGCCAGCGAGTTATGCCAATTTTTATATTGCCAACGGAATCGTCCTGGTACCAACGTACGATCCGCGCTACGACCAACAGGCGCTCGATTTGATTCAACAGTATTTCCCAGATCGAAATGTGATCGGGATAGATTGTAGGGATCTGGTTTGGGGTCAGGGTTCTATACACTGCATAACGCAGCAGTTGTACGGAATCTAAATTATAGGTTAATATCCAGTTTTAAAGTCGTTTAAACCATCAATCCAAGGAATCATAGTATGAAAAAAATAGCCGTTTTAGTTCTGTTCGTTTTTAGTGCCGGATTGGGTCAGCTCTCTGCCCAGGATAGCTCAGAAAAAGTCTATCGATCCTCCGATAATACGTTATTTATCCTCCCAACAGGTCAGACTGTGCCAGAGGGAACCCATCAGTTAAATAGTTTTCAGTTGTTCTTTTTGAGTTACAACTATGGTGTGACCGAACGATTACAAGTTGGCGCAAGTGCCTTCTTTCCTCTAAGTGTAGAAATTTTCAGGTATTCATTCGGGATTAACGCTAAGTATCAGTTTGTACAGAGCGATAACTTCGATGCAGCGGCTATTGCCGTGATTCTACCCGCCAGCAGCGTTGGACTTACAATGGCTAGCGGTACCTACACTTCAGGAAGAGTCCGATTTCATGGCGGACTTGGCCTCGGGGTTAGCTTCGACGATTTGTCAAATCGCAGTCCTTTTATTGGTATGCTAGGCTCCGATGTGAAAATTGGTGGTAGAACCTCATTTATGTTCGAAT
This sequence comes from Balneolales bacterium, assembly GCA_022565415.1. Lineage (GTDB taxonomy): Bacteria > Bacteroidota > Rhodothermia > Balneolales > HLUCCA01 > HLUCCA01. Next base: position 1,747 of record JAIUMT010000256.1, read on the forward strand.
ACACTACGTTTGCCGACGGCCTTTTTGACGATGCCAACGGTTTGGCAACCCTCGGGTTTCGATTCGATTTAGGCAGGGGAAATGTGGATATCGGTGGTATTCGTCCAGGTGGAATAAGCGGCGATTTTATCGCATTTCCTTTCATTCGTGCAACCATCGAGTTTTAAACTACGGGTATGATTAATCGGTCAATCTTTGTTAAATTGCACCGAACAACCGTGAACCAAACATAATCCCTTGGAAGCTACTGTCAGCGCGGATCTCACTTCCGTTGAATTTGAAACCGTTATCGGACTTGAAGTCCACGCTCAACTGTTAACCGAAAGCAAGGCATTTGCCCCTGTATCTAATAAATTCGGAAAAGCCCCAAATACCAATGTAACACCTTTGTGTTTGGGACATCCGGGAACATTGCCGGTTCTGAACGAGAATCTAGTGAATTTCATCGTGAAAATGGGTTTGGCTACCAATTGCCAGATTGCCCCGAAGTCCATTTTTGCCCGGAAGAACTATTTCTATCCCGATATGCCGAAAGGATATCAGATTTCACAGTTCGATAAGCCGATTTGTCACGATGGATACATCGACATCAAGCTCGAAGACGGCTCCGACAAACGCATCCGTATAATGCGAATCCACATGGAAGAGGATGCCGGGAAGTCTATTCACGACCAGGATCCGTACAATTCTCTGATTGATCTGAACCGTTCGGGTACGCCGCTAATCGAAATTGTTACCCACCCAGATTTATCAAGTCCATACGAGACATTCGCGTACCTCACGAAAATCAAGCAAATTGTTCAGTATCTCGAAATTTGCGATGGTAATATGGAGGAGGGAAGCCTGCGTTGTGATGCAAATATTTCAATTCGTCCGGTGGGCGAGACGAAACTCGGCACCCGTACCGAGCTCAAAAACATGAATTCATTTCGAAATGTGGAGCGGGCGTTGATTTACGAAATCGATCGTCAGCAACATGTTGTGCGATCTGGCGGCAAGGTTATTCAGCAGACCTTATTATGGGATGCGAACAAGATGGAAACGCGCCAGATGCGCTCCAAGGAAGAAGCTCACGATTATCGCTACTTTCCCGAGCCCGATATTCCTCCGGTTATCGTTACCGATGAAATGCTTGCCGAGCTGAGGGCTTCTCTGCCCGAGTTGCCCGCTGTGCGAACAGAACGATTTCAGACCGAACTCGGACTCTCCGAAATGGATGCCGTTTCCCTCACCGACACCCGGTATATGGCCGACTATTTCGAGGCAGTTTACTCCGTTGTTGGAAACGCCAAAGCCGTGGCCAATATGGTAATTTCCGAAGTGCGACGTGTTTTGAACGAGCAATCTCAGGACATCCGCGACTTTTCAATTTCGCCCGAACGACTCGGAGCCCTCATCAAACTCAAAGAGTCGAACACAATTAGCTCATCGGCAATGCAAGCTGTTTTCAACGCCATGCTAACCGACGAACGCGACGCCGAAACCATCGCCAAAGAACTCAATTTGATTCAGGTTTCGGATACCTCATTCCTGGAGCCTATGGTCGAGGAGGTAATCGATCAAAATCCGGATAAAGTAAAAGCGTATCTTGGTGGTAAGGTAGGCCTTATGGGCTTCTTTGTGGGACAGGTAATGAAAGCCTCCCAAGGCAAAGCAAACCCGAAGATGGTCAACGATATGGTCTTGCAGAAAATAAACGAACACAACGCCTGATAATCATTTATGAACAGATTTAGTCTTTTAGTTGCCGGTCTTGGCTTGATTTTTTTGTCGGTCGGATGTACATCGCCAACCAGCGATATTGGCAGTACATTGGTTCGTGGATCAATTTCTTTCGAATCGGAGGATGACAGTGAATTGACGGATTTCAGTGGGATTAACTTTTTGGTCGTATTGAATTCAGGCGAATCCGTAAGCGATACCTTGCTCAATGCGAGTACCGATGTCGACGGACAATTCGATGCTGTTGTAAAGGTTCCAGCCAGAGGTAGTTATCCGCTTATAATCAGCCGAAACGACAGAGTGATTCATATTACCAGTCTTGTTTTGGCGCCATCAGACACGGTTTCAATCTCTGGTCAACTACCCGCATTGGAGCGAACACTGAAAATCGAGTCGTACGAAAACCGTGCAATGGCAACTTACGACCGACTTCAGCGCCTTTACGGCCGTGTGGCAACCCTGGCCTACGGCGGAGCAATGGAGCAAGACACGATTCCGGTTCTGATGAACCAGTGGAGCGATTTGTTTTGGTCGATGCGTGATGAATATCCAGATACGTATGCATCAAATCTCAGTGCAATTGATGCCATTGATGTTCTTGAAGGATGGAACGACGAAAAAGTATTGAAACGTCTAGATGAACTTGACAATACCGACGCCTTTTTTCAGGTGAAACTTGTGTACGGTGGACATCTGCACGCCCGAAACGACGGACTAGAATCTGGTTTGGACTATCTCGACGCACTGAAACGTTCATATCGCGATAAAGACAAGCAAAACGCCATCGACATGCGACGCATCGAGTTGATGTTCGATACCAGCGAATACGACAGAGCCTTAGACGAAGCTCAACTCCTCGCAGGCAATTCCCGCGTTGATGAATCACTTCAACAGTGGGCAGAAGATGTAGCTTACCGTCTTATGTACCTAATCCCAGGGCGTCAAATCCCCGATTTTTCAGTAGCGTTTGATGGCAATTCTATCACATTCCCGCAGAATGTATCTGCTCCTTACTTCCTGGTGGAAATTGTCCTTCTTGCCGATCGCGGATATCAACAGTCATACAACGATATGTTGAGCTTACACCGATCAGTAACAGACAACGCAGTCGAGTTTTTTACGATTCCGTTAGATCCACGTCAGTCCACAATCGACGGTTTCTTTGAAGAACGCGCCAAACAATGGGATTTTGCCGATGCTGGCGCGTACAATACCGATGCTATTCTCGAGAAACTGCGTGTGGATGAGGTTCCTACCAGAATACTGGTGAGCCGAGACGGTACACTTTACAGTCGCTACGCCCAATACGAAACCGACGGGCTGCGAGACGATATCAATACTATTATACAAACCCTTAACTGATTACTATTATGAGAACTTTTTTAATAGCCGGAAACTGGAAAATGAATTTCGGTCCGGCCGAATCCCGATCATTTTTTACTGATTTCAGCAAGTTGACCGAAGCGGTTACCAACAGCGCAGAAGTGCTGCTTTGCACCCCATTTATCAGCCTCGAATCGGCTATTGACGCTGCACGCAAAGTGCAAGGTGTTCAGGTTGGAGCTCAAAACCTCCATTTTGAAAACAACGGCGC
>JAIUMT010000257.1 GCA_022565415.1 Balneolales bacterium
CAAACTACTATACATATCGTACATATCCGACAATATTGTCTCAGAAACACCGTGCTTACGTTCTAGCTCCATGACACGATCCAAGTGGTTTATCGCTTGCTCTAGTTCACCAGATTGCTCTGCATAAAAGAAACCGATCCAATGGGCTGACAATTCGACTCTGGTATTGGCCGAGCGATTTATCAATTCTGCAGCAGACCTCGAACCAGAATATAAATCCTCTTTCAACATGTACTTAAAGAATAAATCAACTATAAGTTCCTCTTCACGCGAAAAAGAGAGTTTACCCACTTCATTTTGAACTCTATTTTTGATGCTATCAAAAAGGGCAACAATGACTGCCTCATTTTCTTGTTTTTCCGTCTCAAAATATTCGGGATTCCACATCACTGCCGTTACATGCATGAAATCTTGTATATCCTGAATAGTTATGTCTCCAGAAGTTAATCTAGTACGAAGTCCATCAGACTGGTCACGCAGATGAGCTATAAAGCTCGATTGATTCTCACCCATGTTTCTGTGAGGAAGCTCTCGATAAAATTGATTTTGGTATAAATCAGATTCCTCAGGAAGTTGCGCAGCTCCAGGTGTTAAATTGGGGTCAGAAGTTAAAGGGGCTAAATAATCTAGCGTTGTAGCGTTGTAGCATAATGATTTAGTTTTAATTAATCTTGACTAAGACGATATACAGCATTTTAGATAATCCCCTCCACAATACCAAATCTAAGTTAAGGTTTTTTATTTCCGTCGACAACCTGGTTAGTACAAGCGAAGCTACTATGATTGTCGTCCCGCACGAGCGAAGCGAGATGCGGGATCTCCTCACGCTACATACCACCCTATTTGCGAGATCGCGCATCACGTGCGCGATGACATCATGAGATGCACAAGCAAAGCTACATCGTCATTCTGCACAAGCACAACCGCCAACCCTCATTCCGCACAAGCGTAGCCTACTTCCGTACCCACTAACTGTCTTCCCAAGCGTAGGTAGCCTACACAGTCATTCCGTACAAGCGTAGCGCAGATACGGAATCTCCTCACACTACATACCAACTCTATCTGGGAGATCGCGCATCACGTGCGCGAAGACGAGCCTAGACGAAGGAGATCGCACATCACGTGCGCGATGACTAATTGAACTAGAAATCCTGTCTCATCAAACTTTTACCATGAAATTTGTGAAAATAATGTAAGATTTGGGCGGGTTCGCGACTCTATATACATAACGCATGGATTGGCTATGCGTTATAACTTGGAGTTTTGCATGGGATCGGTGGATCATATTTTTCGGGAGAATGTTGCGCCTGTTTTTGAGGCATTTGTGCGGGAAGTGCTGGGAGTTCGTCCGTTGTCGTCGGAACGGGTGGAGTTGGCGCAGCCTAGGACAAGTGAGCGCGAGCCGGATTATCTGCGAAAGGTGGTGCTGCCAGATAATCCAAATCCCTTGATTTTGCATATTGAGTTCGAAGCTAGAACTAACACACTGATGCACTATCGCATGTTCGAGTACAACGCATTGCTTCGCCGACGGTTTGGCTTGCCTGTTAGGCAGTATGTGATATTGTTAACGGGAAAAGGGGAGACCATGCAAACGCAGATACAAGAAGATGATTTGTTCTTTCGTTATAACTTGGTGCGGATGCAGGAAGTTGATTTTAATTCACTGATTGAATCGGGTATACCGGAGCTCATTGTGGCAGCGGTGCTGACAGATTTTGAGAAGAAAGATGCCGTTGGTGTTATCCGGCGGATTCTGGTGACACTACGTCAGCGAGTTCCCGACGAGCGGGAATTGCAAAAATACTTGACACAGTTGGAAATATTATCCAATTTTGGGAAGTTAAATCAAAACATACTCAAGGAGATTAATGAAATGGCATTTACATATAACTTAGAGACCGACGGCAGATACAAGCAGGGTATGCAAAAAGGCATGCTGGAGGGTAAGGTTAGTAAACAACTACAAATTGCCCGTGATAGTTTAAAAAACGGTGGCGGTATTGAATTCACTGCAAAAATTACCGGCTTATCGGTGAAGAAAGTCACGGAAATCAAAGCTGAGTTAGATTCAGAATAGTCGTCTGTCTTTCTATTCCCTTGATCCAAAGGTATCCCCGTACAAGCCACCTTAGCACCATTCAGTCGTCCCGTACGAGCGAAGCGCAGATACGGGACCTCCGAACCTACATCCATCCTATAACAGAGAGATCGCGCATCAAGTGCGCGATGACGTCAAGAGATGCACGAGCATCAAGACCAACTGTCATTCCGCACAAGCGTAGCGCAGATGCGGAATCTCCTAACTATAGTTACCAACCCACCAAAAGAGATAGCGCATCACGTGCGCGACGACGATTCAACACAGCCTAGTGGCAACACCGTCATTCCATACAAGCGCATCAACACCAACCGTCATTCCGCACAAGCGTAGCGCAGATGCGGGATCTCCCTATGCTACATCCATCCCAAAACTAAGAGATCGCGCATCACGTGCGCGATGACGTCAAGAGATGCACGAGCATCAAGACCAACTGTCATTCTGCACTAACTTAGCCAACAATGAACAGAATCAGGTAATCGAACACTAAGTTTCTTCATTGTTGTTCTCCTTAAATTAACACTGACCTTACTTACAAGATGTAATGATTTATTCATATTCCAAGAATTAGGTCGGTTTTGAATCATCAAATAATCTCATAACATCCACGGAACAGTTTGTCTGCTTTTAGCGTTATTTCCATAATGAAAACAACACCCTACTTACTAATCCTGCTTGCAGTTGCATTGATGCTGCCTCAGACTACGTATGCACAATCGACCAACGACGAAGAGGCTCGTGAAATCTACGAGGAGCTCGATCGTCGTCAGCGCGCGGTCGTTTACGAAACTGCCACCCTCAACATGCGCATCGTCGATAACCGGGGACGCACACGCGAACGCGACCTGGATATTTGGTCATTTAACAGCGACGATACCCAGAAAACGTTGGTTCGTTTCAATGCCCCGGCCGATGTGCGTGGCACCGGACTTCTAACTATTTCCGAGTCGGGCGAAGAGGTGCAACGACTTTTCCTGCCCGCGCTGAACCGCATCCAAACCATTTCATCCTCCCAGCGCAGCGACCGATTCATGGGCAGTGATTTTACCTATGAAGATATGGGTGACCAAAATCCGGATGATTTCGATTTTACGGTAATTTCTAAAGACTCAGAGAGCAACATTATGGTTGTGAAGGGTGTCCGAACTGCACCTGCGAGTTATGCATACGCCCATTTTGAGATAAACACCGAGCGTTATGTGCTGATGAAGGCAACCTATTTTGATGATAGCGACACTGAAATCCGCGAGTTGACTACAGAGAATATTGTTGAAATAACGACGGATGTGTGGAGAGCAAATAAGCTTACCATGCGCGACATCAAAGCCAATCGGTACACGGTGTTGGAATGGAAATCTCGCTCCATCGATGAGCCAATCGCGGACGTCATTTTCACCGAGCGAAATCTCCAACGACCGAGGTAAACTCACTCGCTTTGAGTGCATTCCACAAAATCTACGAAAACCGGACTTCAGCCTACCTCAGACCTGCTCTTTTGTGATGTAATTATGAAAGCATGCCTGATCTGAACCCCAAAAAAATTACTGTTCTTTATCTCACTACTGCCATGTTCTACCGTTATGGCATTCTGAAACACTTCAAGAGCAGGATTACTTTCTTCAATTATGACAACGCGTGAAATGGTAATTATTTCTTTCTTAGAAAGGTGAGATTTAAGCTTATCAACTACTGTGCTAAGTGGAACTGATTTCATTTCATCAATCCAATCTGCGGAAACAAGTAAATCCCACTTATCGATTGAGTCTTCCCGTAAGAATAAGGCAAAAAGTCTAAACTCTCCTTGCTCCGAGGCAAGCTATCTTTCAACTTTAGCTAACTTTGCAATTAAATCTTTCATAGTACCCTCAGTAATTTCTTAGCAGATTCGATCATTAGTCCTACTTCAACTTTACTCATTGAGCCAATTAAATATCTAGTTGCTGCGCCAGCTGACGTGAACAAAAATTCAAATTTTTAGTAAAATCTGCAGAGACCGCCCTAAGCGGTCTTCTTCCCGGCGATACGCCCAATCACGACCACCAGACCAAACCCAGTCAACATCATACCGAGGGCCCACCCCACCGACGCCCTCCCACTCCTTAGCCGCACATCCCCCCCGGCTCCGCTCCAAGACGGAACAAACGGCGCACTGCCAATCAGCTTATTCTTAACCCGCTCCACCACAACCGACGGCTCATCCACCGAAATCTCGCTGCCATCCGGCATCGTATATATCTCGCCCGGCTCAATCCTGTCGCCCAAACGACGATATTCCGGTTGAATCGGCGACTCGGGAGCCTCAACCAAATCCCGAACCATCGCATCACTCATCGCAACCACCTCCGGACGCACCGATTCGGTATATTCACGCTCCTGAAACGGCCAAATCACAAACAACGACCCAATCATAAATCCAATCAACACACACAACGTAGTAACGTAATATCGGTGCAACAACCACGAAAGCATGCGTGAAAATGCCATAATTCCCACAATCATTCCGAGTCCGAACGGAACCAATACCATAAGGGACTCCATCGTATCCGGACCGCCAAGCTTACCAAACTGCATCAATATATAGTCGTACTTTCGCAATATGAGCAATATGAACGATCCGGAGATGCCCGGTAGAATCATGGCGGTTATGGCCAACGCCCCACTCATGAACACAAACAACCCTGATTCCGGCGTATCAACCGGCACCAACGTTACAATGCGGAGACCAACTCCCACACCAACCACTATCCACAATGCCCGGCGAAGTGTAATTCCGCCTAAATCCCGACCTATAAGCCAAACGGAGCCAACAATCAGTCCGAAGAATAGTCCGTATATCGGCTCGGGATGAATAAACATGAGTTCTGGCAGACGAATTACCCGGGTAAAAAA
>JAIUMT010000258.1 GCA_022565415.1 Balneolales bacterium
CCACCTTTGGTTGGTGATCGGTGCTGGCTATGTTCTGCTCTCCAAGCGTGAATGGTAGTTATTTCACCGTTATCCCGCTCAATTGGGAAAGTCATGTGAAAAACACTGTTGCAAATTTTGATCTGGTTTAAAATCCCTGGTGCTAGTTTTGTGTACTTAGCGGCGCGATCGAAGTTTTGATTTACCTGATCAAAAAATTTTACTTGAGACATACGATAGTTTTATTGATGTTCCTGTCGGTTGAGCTAATGGCATAGCTTTTCCTAAAATTGGGTATCCATCATTATACAAACGAGAATGCCCCAAAACAAACGATTAGGACTTATTTTCTATCTTGAAACAGGGCTTCTACAAAACTAACCCTGTCGAAAATCTGTAAATCTTCGATTTTTTCGCCGACACCGATGTATTTAACGGGGACATCAAGTTCAGATGAAATCCCAATCACAATTCCGCCTTTGGCCGTGCCGTCGAGCTTTGTGAGGGCGAGTCCTGTTATGTCAACTGCTTGGGTGAATGCTTTTGCTTGTTGCATGGCGTTCTGACCTGTGGATGCATCCAATACCAAGATTACTTCGTGAGGGGCGCCTTCTACTACTTTGTTCATCACGCGCTTGATTTTAGTAAGCTCGTCCATCAGGGCAGTTTTGTTGTGAAGGCGTCCTGCCGTGTCGATAAGGGCAATGTCGGAGCCGCGTTTTTTGGCAGCAGCGACGGTATCGTATGCGACCGCTGCGGGATCTGCATTTTGACCTTGTTGAATGATGGGGACATCAGCGCGCTCGCTCCAGATGGTTAATTGCTGAACTGCAGCCGCGCGAAAGGTATCGGCAGCACCTAAAATCACGGATTTTCCGGCGAGTTTATGCATGTTTGCAAGTTTGCCGATGGTGGTCGTTTTGCCAACTCCATTAACACCAACGATGAGCACAACATGGGGTTTATTTGGAAGATCTGCGTCGAAATCGGCAGGTTTGTTGGCATCGTTTTCCTTTAAAAGACCGATGATTTCTTCTCTTAAAATTCGCTGCAACTCACCGCTGCCAACATATTTGTCGCGCGCAACCCGAGCTTCGATTCGTTTGATAACCTTGAGAGTGGTAGGAACGCCGACATCTGAGCGAATAAGTACCTCCTCGAGATCGTCGAGTACTTCATCGTCAACGGTATCTTTACCAGCGATGGCTTTGCTGAGCTTGCCCATAATGCCATCGCGACTTTTTTCCAATCCTTCCTGAAGCCGTTCTTCTCTTTTGAAACCTAATTTTTCTAAAAAACCCATGAGATGTATCGTTTTGTGAAAATGCCTTAGTTACTGTCTCACAATATCATGTGATGAATAACCTGATAATAATGCTGATGTTGTTCTAATATAGCCAAGCTGGCGATATTTGGGATTTCTTCAACTGATCTGCAAAATACAGCTATATTTTGTTATGCGTTTGTTTAGTTGAATTTTGCTCCCTGTAAAATGCGGATGAATCGATATATGTAGTCAAAAAATGAATACACCATTAGTATAGTAGCTGCAATCATAAAGAAATCAACCAGTGCGGTTCTGTACGGAAAATATATGGCTACGAGCCAGTATAGCGCTAAAACGTTTACGAAGACTTTGCCCGACATCACCGACATGGCCACTTTTCCGCGGGTGATTCTCACATATATGGATCCGACCATTATGAGCGCATCCCGGCTTAATGTTGTAATTAAGAACCAAAGCGGGATTAAGCCTATGTAGGTCGCAAAGACGAACAATATTCCGGCCATTATTTTGTCGGCAATTGGATCGATTATTTTGCCAACCTCCGAAATATCGTTGTTTCTTCTTGCGGCCCAGCCGTCGAGGTAGTCGCTTAGGATACCATATGCAACTAATATGGTGAATAACAACGAAATACCGTCGTGCAGGAAATACACATAAATAATAGGTGCAGCTATAAATATTCGGGAGACCGAAAAGAAGTTGGCTAGGGTAAAGACCTTATTGGTTACCTGTAATTCAACACCATCAATATTATCTGTTGCGCTCATGTGTGAATACCGTTACGTTTCGGTCACCTTTTGAATTATTGTACATTTTTGCAAACAAATATGCAGCTTTAGGCTGAACATCAGGAATTTGCCTAATTTCTGTCTTGCGCTTAAAATACTAAATCCTAACCTCGTTTCTTTATGCATTTTACGCTGAAATTGGTCGAACGAACTCTTGAATCAAACCCTGTTTTTTCGGGTGTTTTGCTACATGTAAATCGTGATCAGGTTATATTACCTAACGGATCGAACGCGGTGAGGGAGTGGATTAAGCATCCCGGTGCTTGTGCCGTGGTTCCATTTTTTGATAACGGAGATGTGATGTTGCTAAAGCAATATCGGTATCCGGTGAAGCAACTATTTTGGGAAGTTCCAGCTGGCAAGATCGATCAAGGCGAACCTCCGGAGGTAACGGCCGAAAGAGAATTGCAGGAGGAAACCGGTGTTAAAGCCGGAGAACTGCACTATATCGGACATTTTTATCCGTGTATTGGTTACTCTGACGAGGTAATTCACATCTATACAGCCACGGACTTAACTATTGTGGCATCCAATGCCGATGAGGATGAGTTTGTGGAGCCCGTTCGAATTTCGTTTGATGAAGCCCTGCGAATGGTTGATTCGGGTGAAATAAATGACGGTAAAACGGTTATTTGTCTGCTTCGGGCTAAGTCTTGGTTGGAGAAGAATAAGAAATAAGAGTGGGGAATATGGTTTCTGGTTTTTGAATGATATAACTTTTGAGTCTCAAAGGAAATTTCATGCATTTTACCACTCTTCAAAACACCTCCATATAGTAATTCAGAGGTACAGATGAGCTATTACTTTAATTCCTGCAATATTAAATCTAGATTGATGGCAATTTCACGAATTTCAAAATTCATACTTCGGGGTGGGGAGGGGAAACGTTTCCCATGTGAAAAATAGTCGCGGTTTTCCTTTATTTCCTTAAGCCTTTCTAAGTTATCTGCTGAAATATGTCCATCAAGTATGCCAATAATGTGATGTAATTTGTCCACATCTGATTTAATAAATCTTTCTCTTGATTTATAAAAGCTAATAGAGGTATCTGAATGATTCTTAACAACACTGCGAAGATGTCCAGAAGTCTCCAAATACTTTACAAACAGAACTTTTTCAAAAGTAGCCAATAGTGCAATAACGGCACTCTCCATAAAAGTTGATTTTAGTTTATCAGTAAACTTTAAAGTTGTGTTCTGTTTTTTAGATATTTCAGCTATGCTATTTGGGACAATTTTTTTTAGATGGTTTCGGTTTCCATGAATACTCCTGATCTCCTTTGAAATTATGTTTTCCAGAGTAATAAGGTGATTTAATGTCTCTTCTAAATGAGTATTCTTAATCATAACCATGATTCAATCGCATCTTTCAAGACAATAACGTTGAATTTAACCAAGTCATCGTCTGCATTTCCGGTACTTATTAACCACTGATTCTTACCACCTACTATTTTCCTGTATATGTTACGTGACTTATAACTGTCACCTCTCATATAGAATGTGATGAGTCCGTCATAATTTGCTAGCATTGATATTGTTGGTTCAAAGACAAGATATTTGTTATTTGGTAATTCAATCTCCAACACTCCAATTATGTACTCACCTATGTACGGATCGAGCTTATGTTCGAAAAGGACAGTGCTTTTTAATAAACCTTGTTTTTCTAGATCGGCAAGCCAATTGATGGAAATGGTTTGATTGAATTCCTGTATAGCTTTTACCCAAGATTCCTTATAATCTGAAATATTAATTTGAGCAACCCTTTCTTGGAATTCCTTAATTTTTTTAAGTTTAATTTGAAGTGCCATTTTTGATAATAAAGAGTTTAAACGGTGATATAGGTACCTTTGATCATAAATGAAAACTTAAATATACTGAATAGCAAATATTTATTGTCCAGACATTGTTGTGTAATTGTGATCGATGATAACTTAATTGTAACAGCTACCGGAATTTTCTTTATTATTTCTGATGGGTTTTGATCGCCAATCTTCTACTTAGTCGCCAAGTTGACACAGTAAGTATATATGTGTATTATATGTGTAAATAAGAGAGAAGTTATCTTTTCTTGCAATTCGTAGCGGATAAGCACGGTACTTATGAAAAAAATCATTCATGTCGATATGGATGCGTTTTATGCCTCAGTTGAACAGCGCGACGATCCTTCGTTGGTGGGTAGGCCTGTTATCGTCGGAGGTTCACCTCAAAGCAGAGGTGTGGTCGCTACGTGCAGTTATGAGGCTCGCAAATTTGGGGTTCATTCTGCGATGCCAACGTCTCAAGCGTACCGTTTGTGTCCCGACGGAGCCTTTGTGTATCCCCGATTCGATGTCTACAAGGAAGTCTCTCTTCAAATTCGGGCAATTTTTGATGATTACACCGATTTGGTTGAGCCTTTGTCGCTGGATGAGGCCTATTTGGATGTGACCGTCAACAAAAAGGAAAACCCATCGGCAACGCTCATCGCCCGCGAAATTCAGTCCAGAGTATTTGATGAGGTCGGACTAACCTGCTCGGCGGGCGTCGCTGCAAATAAATTCCTGGCGAAAGTGGCGTCGGGATATAAAAAACCATCCGGAATCACGGTTATTACTCCCGAAAAGGCCGAAGCCTTCATCAATCAACTCCCTATCGGCAAGTTTCACGGCGTTGGTGCAGCTACGGAAAAGAAGATGCTCGAGCTTGGAATTGCGAACGGGGCAGATTTGCGTGAACGTGATGAGGTCGACCTGGTGAGGCATTTCGGAAAATCGGGACACTTTTACTATAGAATCGCTCACGGAATTGATGAACGGGATGTTAAACCGAATCGCATTCGAAAATCAGTAGGTGCCGAAAATACCTATTCTGAAGACC
>JAIUMT010000259.1 GCA_022565415.1 Balneolales bacterium
CAGGATGCGGTGAACACAGCCCGGGAATTCAACACCCGAATCGACTTTGATGGTGTTGTTCTTACCAAAATGGATGGTGATACGCGCGGTGGAGCGGCATTGTCGATTAAGCATGTGGTTGAGAAGCCAATCAAATTTATATCAACCGGAGAGAAGTTGGATGCCTTATCGGAGTTTTACCCCGATCGTATGGCACAGCGGATTCTGGGAATGGGTGATGTTGTATCGCTCGTTGAAAAGGCACAGCAGCAATTCGATGAAGAATCGGCGAAGAAACTTCAGTCGAAGATTCGCAGCGACAGTTTTAATCTGGAAGATTTTTACGCACAGCTGCAGCAAATCAAGAAAATGGGGTCGATGCAAGACCTTATCGGGATGATTCCCGGTGCCAGCAACGCATTAAAGAATGTTGAAGTGAGCGACGACGCTCTCAAACCAATTGAAGCCATCATTAATTCTATGACGCCCGAAGAGCGTCGGAATCCGGCTCTTTTAAACGGCAGTCGCCGCAGGCGAATTGCTGAGGGGGCCGGAACCCAGGTTCGGAATGTGAACGATTTGATGAAACAGTTCGAACAGATGAAGAAAATGATGAAATCAATGTCCAAAACGGGGGGCATGGGTCGTGCAATGCAGGGCCTAAAAAACCTAAAACCCGGACGTATGCGCTAAGCATACTCCAACAAAAAATAACTCAAAGTTGTATTTAGGAGAACATCTTGGTAAAGATAAGATTACAAAGACACGGTAGGAAGCGACTTCCTTACTATCACATCGTTGTCGCCGACAGCCGCTCGAAGCGTGATGGCCGTATCATTGAAAATCTGGGACGTTACAGTCCTACCGAGCAACCTGCTATGGTAAAAGTGGACGCCGATCGCGTAGTTCACTGGATTAACAATGGTGCGCAACCAACCGATACGGTTAGAAGCATCCTCAAAAAAGAAGGCGTTTACCTTCGCATGCACCTCACACGTTGGGGCAAATCCGAAGAAGAAATCGCAACTGCAGTTGAAGAATTCAAAGCTGGTAAAGAGCAGAAAAAATCTACCTCAAACTCCGAGCGTCGCGAGCGTTTGAAGCGTGAGGAAGCTGAAGTTGCTAAGCTTGATGCTGCCGCCGCTGCCGAAGCCGAGAAAAAGGCCAAGGAAGAAGCTGCCGCTAAAGCTGAAGCCGACAAAAAAGCTGCTGAAGAAGCCGCTGCTGCCGAAGCAGAAGCAAAAACTGAGGCTCCGGCCAAAGAAGAAGCTAAAGCCGAAGAAGCTCCAGCTGAAGATGCAAAAGCAGATGAGGCTCCGGCCGCTGAAGAAGTTAAGGCTGATGAAGCTAAAGCTCCTGCAGATGATGCTGAAGAGAAAAAAGAAGCCTAATTACAGGCAATTGGTATAGCAAAAGATTCGACCAATGGATAATAATACATTTGTTTCTGTTGGACATATCGTCCGGGTTCATGGTACTTCAGGCGAAGTTGTCATAGCACCCGAGTTCGATGAAACGGAAATCTATACCGAAGCCCAGCTTTTTTATCTCCGGAAACGGCATCAATATATGCCTGTCCGACCAGAATCTGTGAAGCCGGTTCGTAAAGGCGACCGGCAATCGTTCTTTGTTAAGTTTGAACATATCACTAATCGCACGGAAGCAGATGCATTGAAAAATGTTGAAGTTTTTCTTCCGGAAGACCAAATCCCTCAAACGGATTCGGATCTTGCAGAAGAACTTCAGGGTTTCAACGTAGTTTCCGAAGATGGAACTGTTTTTGGAGTGGTAATCGATGTTCTGGACAACCCAGCGCATCCTCTATTACAAGTCAAAGACAACGACGGTGCCTTCTTTGTTCCTTTTGTTGAGGCGTTTATCCTTGAGATAGACCCCGAAAACGAACAAATTACAACCATCGACTTGTCTGAGCTTAAAGCACTCTAAAATCTATGATCCGAATCGATCTTATATCGGCCGTTCCTGATTTACTTTCCAGCCCGCTTGAATACAGTATTGTAAAGAAAGCACGGGATGGAGGTTTCTTGGACGTGGATGTGCACGACCTTCGGGATTATACCGAAAACAAGCACCGAAAGATCGACGATTACCCTTATGGTGGAGCTTCGGGCATGGTTTTAACACCTCAGCCCATTTTCAGCTGCATCCGTAAATTGCAACAGGAGCGTGATTACGATGAGATCATCTTTATGGCACCAGACGGAGAGCCTTTTGGTCAATCCATGGCAAATCGTCTGTCTCTGAAGAAAAATCTTATAATCCTGTGCGGACATTACAAGGGAATCGATCAGCGAGTGCGTGATTCACTGATTACAATGGAAATAAGCCTTGGCGATTTTGTATTGTCGGGTGGCGAAATTCCTGCTTTGGCAGTTGTTGATGCCATCTCTAGACTTATTCCCGGAGTACTTGGCGATGCGGAAAGCGCATTGGAGGATTCATTTCAGGATGAATTACTCGGATGTCCTGTTTATACGCGACCACCTGATTTTGAAGGTATGAAAGTTCCAGAAGTGTTGACTTCAGGAAATCATGCTAAAGTTCAGGACTGGCAGCAAACGCAATCGATTGAACGAACAAAGCAACGTAGACCAGACCTTTACAAGAAATTTTTAAACGAACACTAACCGCCTGTATCAGGCAAATCGGTTAAAGCAATGAATAAGATAGATTTAGTAGAACAAACCCAGGTTAATTCCGAAGTCACTCCAGTGAATCCGGGCGATACCGTAAATGTGCACTACCGTGTGCGTGAGGGTGAAAAAGAGCGTATTCAGCAGTACGAAGGCGTTGTGTTGAACGTACGCGGATCTGGCGCCAACAAAACCTTCACCGTTCGTAAGATTTCGAACAACGTTGGTGTTGAGCGTATTTTCCCATATTACTCGCCCTTCATAGCGAAATTGGAAATTAAGAAACGTGGTAAAGTACGTCGTGCGAAACTGTTTTATCTGCGTGAATTACGTGGTAAAGCTGCACGTCTGAAAGAAAAAGCATAGAAATTTTTCTGATAGGTCTCAGTGAATTGCCTAGAGTTATTGGTGCGGTGTAAAAGCCGCATTTTAAACGCTAAGTTCTGACAACCTTCTGAAAAATGGCGTTAAATCGCCAAAACCAAGATCTCTTAATACGATCTTTATGCAGAAAGGCCGAACTCTCTTGTGAGTCCGGCCTTTTTGTGTTTAAAATTGAAGCGAATCTGCTCCAATAGGAATCAAGCCGGGGTATTGGAGTCATTAGTCGAATCATATAGCGAAGAAGCACACGAAAATGGGACTAAAACCCTGATGTTAAGGCGTTTGTGGCTCAGGAAATCTGTGATTAATAGAACAGTATTGAATCCATGTAACCACATCTCTCTACCAGAAAACCCCGTCAGTTCCTATGTATATGTATTACAGTGGTTTGGAGTCAAGCCCAATGTAAGTGACTATATTTTCGAAAATATGTGAGTTGTGTAACACTTACGGTAAAACTATTGCGCACCTTGTAATTGTGATGATTATATCACGAGAACCCGTTTTTTCGGGTAACCCATACAAGATGAATTCTATTTTCAAATATTCCTGTAGCTCTACACTATTTGTGGTTATTGCTCTGTCCACATTTTTGACAGGATGTAAGGACAATTTAGTAGGTGTTGAAGGATTTTGCCCTGTTGTTGAATCAACAAGCCCAATCAATTTAGCAACTGACGTTAATCCAAACACTATAATTACTGTAACCTTCGAAGAGAAAATAAATCCGGACACAATGATCCCGTCGGCATTTTCTCTCTCATCTCCAGTCGTAGCGCCAAAATTGTTGCTATCCTCTGCCAATAATTCTAGTCAGGCAGACAGAAATTCAGTTGAGCCCCTCTCCCCAGGGGTTGCCGCAAAGATCTTGCCTCTATCAGTTTCTGATGCGGAAAAGTCGGTTAGTTCTGTTACCGGTGAAATATCTGGATCTATGTCGTTTAACAACACGACCAACACAATGACGTTCACTCCGAGCGAACCGCTAGATCCCAATACGGTCTACACCGGACGTATTAGTAACACTATTGAAGATCCTCTTGGCAACAGAATGCTTGAAGATTATGTATGGTCATTCACAACGGCAGAAGCTCCGATAGTTCCGGTCCCGTCCGTTGTATCTACCACACCGCAGGACGAAGATATCGACGTACCAGTTGATGCAGACGTTACCGCAACGTTTAGTGAAGCCATGAATCAGACGACCCTTGATGAAACTACATTTACTCTGTTCGATGGCACAACCCAAATCGACGGATCTGTTTCATATACCAACCTGATAGCTACGTTTAATCCGAATGGAAATCTGTCCTCAGAGACAACATACACCGCTACGATTACAACCGGCGCCCAAAACGTAGCAGGAATCGCCCTCGGTACTAGCTACGAATGGGAATTCACGACTGAAGAAGTAGTGGTTCCGCCACCACCACTTCTTGGCGTTGCTGAAACATTTGGCATAATGGCGACATCCGCAATTACAAACACCGGAAATACAATAATTAATGGTGACGTTGCGCTTGATCCGGGTACATCCCTCACCGGTTTCCCTCCAGGAATCATAAATGGAGTGCTAAACATTAATAATACCCAATCGGCAGCGGCACGAGCAGATCTTTTGGAAAGTTATAACTACTTCAAAGGTCTTCCTCCGGGCACAACCGTATCGGCTGGCGCAGATTTGGGAGCTATTTATCCGAACGGAATTGCACCGGGCACCTACACATCAGGAAGTACCATGCTAGTATCGACTACGCTTGTTCTTGATGCGGATGGAGACACGAATGCAGTTTGGGTGTTTCAAATTGGCTCTTCACTGACCACAGGTGCAGATGTTACGCTTCTAAACGGCGCCAATGAAAACAATGTGTATTGGGTGATGAC
>JAIUMT010000260.1 GCA_022565415.1 Balneolales bacterium
GAACCGTAACCAGAATCTTCTCAAGGAAGTTAACCCGGTGAATATCGCTCTGATTGCTGCCTCGAAGTGCGCCATCGGCACCTAATTCCGCAATTTTCGCCCGAATTTCCAGATCGGACTCTTCGTCAAATTCAATCGTATTTTTGGGATCAATTACAATTTGATCGTACGATTTGATGCGATAAGGCACGTTTGCATAGGCAAAACACGCTTGACTTAAAAGTTCGTTAATGGCTTTCGGCTGATGCGTTTGGTAGAACTCCAAAAATTTGAGCAGATAGATGATCTGGTGATCGCCCCAGTACCCAATATACGACCACGGATTGTCGGGCTCGATAGTTTCCCAATCGAATCCGTCTTTCGTGACCCGGTACGGATTGTATCCGTCGAAGGTACTCGCATTCAAAAACTTGAAAATCATGCCTTCGATAAATCCGGGATAGGAGTGCACCAACGCTTCCCAATTCTGGAAAATATCCCTCCAGTTGCCCTCATAATCCAGAATTTTAGATCCGTCGAGCTCGCTGTTCGTGTTTATCGAGAACTTATTCCATGGCCGGCTCGGATCTCCATGTCTGCGACTAAACTTCAACGGCAGATATTCCTTGCACAGGCGCAACAAATCGGCATCATCCGAATCTGCGAGCAAACTGTACATCTCAAATGCATCAAACGTATCAGATAAATGGCTGATGAAATCCTGATTTCGCGCAAAAACGGCCTTGCTAGCCTTCCTCAGATAGACTACAAAATCGTTCTTTTCGATCTGGTAGTTGTTGTCGAATATCCCACCACGCATAATATTGAAAAGTACATTGGAAAGATGTCGGGCATCTTTGAGTTTGTCGGCTGTGTACTGCTTTCCATCGGCGCCGGTAATGAGTCGAATCAGCTTACGGGTGCCATTTTCGATATCCTCCTCGAGAATTGCATCGAAGTCTGTACCGGATTTCAATCTGTGATTAATATCGATGATCTGGGCGTGAGCCTGATTCACATTCGCGATAATTTTCCAGTCTTTGGCCACGCCTTTCCCAAGTGCAACCTCCGCATGAATGAAATATGCGCCTTTTTCTCCCTTAACATCGAATTCATCGTCGATTGTCAGGTTCTTTCTGAATTTATCCAGCTGCAACGACGACACCAGGTATCTTGCATTCTCAAAACCCGTCGACCAGGCAATATTCGCCTTCAATGCCTCGCTCGGCTCGGCTTTATCCACAATAATCGCACTTAGAGCGTAAATCCCAAGCCCAGTTTCTTTGATTAACTCATTTCGCTTGTATGCATCCGCCAAATTACTGGTCGAAGTTTGCATATCGGGGTCAACACCATGCGGCATAATGTTCTGAATACCATCCAACATCGTAATGTCGTAGGTATTTTCGGAGGTGTTCACCAATGACGACTTCCTCACAAAACCATACATATTGCTCGAATTCCACTGGTAAGAGAATTTCAGTCCGAGATTATGATTAATCTCTTCGAACATGATCTTGTTGCCGCAATAGTTCTTGTAGAGATTCCGGCTGATGGTGTACGTTTCAGTATATCGATTCGAAAATGGCTCCCAGATGTGAATTACACCTTCATAAGGTATCTGAAAAATGGTCTTACTACCGGTTATATCGGCAAGCTCTGTAATTTTGTCGTCGGTGTAGTATGGAAATAGCGCATACTGAGGATTTTTCCGTCCTGAGGAAATTCCCCCGTTGCTCGATATAAACATCCAATGATTCGAATCGCTAACAACATTCATAAAGAATGGCCGAAGCGAATCGTGATTTGGAATTTTAAACCAGGTTTCGTTTTCTATTTCTGTAATTCTGATGCCCACAGTAGTGCTGATTGTCTAGAATGATTGGCAGGAAGTTCTTTAGTTTCCTGCCAGTTAAATTGGTAATACTTAGTCGGCTTCGCGATATACACGCACGTAATCGATGATCAATTGCTGAGGGAATGGAGTCGGTTCGATGGGAAATCCGACGTATGTTCCGCCTACCGCTACATTCAACAGAATGAAGAAGGGATGATCGAATACCCAATCGCCTTCAACATCCGATTTCCGTATGCGTTGGTATAAAAAGTCATCCACGAAAAAATCGATTCTGTCGGGAAACCACTCCACGGCAAAAAGATGAAATTCTGAGTCAAAGCGACCATTTTGTAGACTAAACGATTTCGAAATCGCATTTCCAGCCGAATAACCAGGTCCGTGAATGGATCCAGCTATAATATTTGGCTGCTGACCTCTGAGTTCCATAATGTCAATCTCACCCGATTGCGGCCAGCTCACCGATTCGATATTGCTGCCTAAGAGCCAAAACGCTGGCCATAAACCTGGACCGTATGGCGTTTTGAGGCGGGCTTCGAAACGACCGTAAGCTTGCTCGAACAAGCCCTGCGTGTTAATTCGTCCGGATGTGTAGTTATTTCCTGATCGGATAGCAGTAATCACCAAGTTTCCTTCACCATCCAACGCAACATTATCGGGACTGTCGGTATAACTCTGAAGTTCCTGATTACCCCATCCGTCCTGACCTCTTCCGATGTCAAAATTCCACTTGGATGGGTCGGGCGACTCGCCTGCTGCGCCGTCAAATTCATCGCTCCAGACCAATTGCCAATTTCGTTCGTCTAGCTTCTGGAAATCATCGCCCGCGCAACCCCAAAAGGTGAGTAGCGACAGCATGAAAATGGTGCTGAATCGAATCGTATTCGTTGAGGGTATGGTTTTCATCGTATTGTTCATTTTGTTATATAAAATCGTTGGTATTCGCTTACAGTACGTGTTTACCTGAGGTTGTCGTTACTGTGAGTTGCGGAAATACACGTTGTCCAGGTAGAAACCAGGAATGTTTGTACCCTCAAATATGATTTGTCCGAGGTTGCCTCGTCTTTGAAGACCAGTAAAGTTTGACAGTGGGATGTCCAGACTTACCCATCGCTGTCCGCCAATTATCGGACTGGTATACGTTAACCTGTGGCTCGAATCATCACCACCTCCGAACGTACCGCTTGGTCCGAAATCAACCAGCTCAATTCTGAATATTTCTCCTCCGGTAAACGCATTCGGGAAATAGAGATCCATGCGGAGATGCGTCATTGAACTTGCATCAATGGTTGGAGAACTGAATTCGATTCCTACGAAGTTGAAGTTTGTGTAATTGAGTACGTTATCGTCGCCAACTGTGAAATCGGCCGACTCGGTTGTTTGAAATGGCTCCCAGAATCCATTGTAATAGTTCACGGGCACATCGTCGTAAGCATCGCTAAATATTGAAATGACATTTGCCGGATCGTGGATTGGGGTTGGCGCATTGTTATATGGGCCCTGAGACTCGATGGTTAACGATCCACTTGCTGCAGAACTTTCCAGGCTGGCTGTAATGACTGCGTTGCCAGGCCCACCCACGATTGAAACCAGACCTTCTGCGTTCACAGTCGCAATAGACGGGTTTGACGATGAAAAATTGAAGTAGGTTGGGGTTACACTTACGGCTTGATTTAAACCGTTAGGCATATTGAATATGGACGAGAGTCCACCAATGGTTCTGGAAACGCCTTGAAACGAGGTTTCAACTTGATCTTGCCCGTTCAAGATTTCGAATTTCCCGTGAGCAATGGTTCCGAGCCGTTCGAATTTGAGGTTATCTATCCAGAATGTGTATCCGCGGTCATCTTCCGGACCTTCCGAAATGAGAAACATCCCGCGTTCGTTGGTTAACTTCGACGGATCTGGAATCGGAATGATGACTTTTTGCCAGTTGGTGTTAACTCTCAAACCAGAAATGGTTGTCTCGAATCTATTCTCTCCGAAGTCGTTTCCGAATCCGACGAGATCGATTGAGGCCGCTTTCGATGCCTTTACCCAAAATGTAAGAGCATCGTATCCAGATAAATCACGACCCACATCCGTGAAAAATATCCCTCCGGCAAACGATCCACGAGGATCGTTAATATCGGGGATCTCAAACCGCATGGAAGCAGTCGAGTTGCCGTAAGTTACTTCATCGTCTACCTGAAACGCGGTAGGAACAGATCCTCCGAAAGCTGCGTAGTTGAGTCCGGCGCTGAATCCGTTGATAAAGACTTCGGGATTGGTTGAATTCTTGGGAGCTTCCAACCCATCTACGGCTCGCTCACAGCTGGAAAAAAGCAGCAGTAGCGTCACCGAGAAAACAATTTGCTTGTAATTAGATAAAAAATGTGTGTTCATTCTTCTGCCTTCTTTGTTCTAGATATTAATTTGTATGTAGGTTCTGAACTCCCATTCTGTACCGTTGTCGAAGCCAATGGCATTGGGTTCTGGGACCATGGTTCCAGTTGCATCCATCACTTGCATTGGTGAGTAGCGAGGAGAAAATCTATCTAAAGACCTCCAGGTACCACGCACCCCAATTCGTGTAGCCGGCATATCGAACCAGTCGGGCTTGCCAAGTGTAGTGGAAA
Source organism: Balneolales bacterium (assembly GCA_022565415.1). Lineage (GTDB taxonomy): Bacteria > Bacteroidota > Rhodothermia > Balneolales > HLUCCA01 > HLUCCA01. The sequence continues at coordinate 4,453 of JAIUMT010000260.1, forward strand.
CGTCGGCCATCAGTTGCATCGGGAACGTTAGGTTGAAATCGCGGTGATAATCGTATGGCCCCCAATCATTCACTCTCATGAATGTATTGATCTTGATATGGCGGTAAATCATTCGGAGGTCTACTCCGTATCGACTTATGGTGCGGTCGTCGCTGCCGTTAGCCTGCGCATCGCCACCATATAGCACCGCAATTACGCCGAAGTCGCGGGTGGGTTTGGAGACGATTCGGGCATGAACTTCCCATAAATCTTTGGCTGGAGGCGCACCGGGGAAGGCGAATGTGGTACGACCATCAGGGAAGATACCAATCGCGGCATCTTGTGTTGTCGGATGGTGTCGGTATACAATACCGGCGCTTATTGCGAACGAGGCGTCTTCGGTGCGGTCACTGTCCCAGTCGTACATCCAAGTTGCTGGAGTCGGATCGTAGGTTATCAAAAAC
>JAIUMT010000261.1 GCA_022565415.1 Balneolales bacterium
CGGGTAAATTCAGCCATAACCTGAACTGTACCGGAAGCGGTGCCACTCAATAACGTTGCTGTAACTTGTCCACTATTGTTTGATGTTGCCGTTTCGGTAGTGAGCATTTCTCCACCGTCTGGACGGTTGCCAAAACGGAAGTTGACATCCACTTTGTTTCCTTCACGTAACGGATTTCCGTTTAAATCGACAATTTGGAAGGTGATTTTTGTGTCCTCACGCTGACCAGTACCCCGAACACCGATTTCATTTGCTGTCATTTCTTCAAGGTAGATTGAAGCGGCTTCGGCAAGTGGCGCATCTGGGTCTACCGGATCTGTAGGGTCGGTGGGGTCATCTGGATCGTCGGTGATAGGATCTTCGGTGAGCGATCGCAACTGAAAATTCGGTAATGTCACATTTCGCTCGGGAATAGCCACGAAATTCTGGGATTTAGTTTCAAAACCTTCCTTAGAAGCAACAATAGTGACAGTTATTGTAGAATCTACATCAATTTCAAAAGAATACTCACCGTTGCTGTTGGTAACAGTGAAGCGCTCGGGTCGGGGTTCAACAATGCGTACTACAGCATCGTTAATAGGATTATCACCAGAATCAACCACAACGCCCTCAACCATAACAGGCTCGAAGTTGTTAGACGAAGTTGTTTCGCAAGAGGTCAGGAAAACTGAAACCACCTGCAGAATGCTTAGCGGCAGTATGGCTTTTTGAAATGATGTCATCTTCGTAGAGGTTTTAACAGTAGTAGACACGTTTTGGACACCCGCGAGGGGAGGTGTTCGTAAATTGGTTGATGCAATTTAGAGTAGCATCATAAATATACCCGCATTATACAGGTATTGCTTTAGTTATTGCAATACTTTTTTACATCTTCTTGAACACCAATTTCGTCAAAATGTTCAACTTAAAGCCGGATTTTTAAAAGCATTTCTGAGGTTTACATCATTTCCGTTTATATTGGTGGTATTGGCCGCATGTGCCTGTTGATTTGAACATTTTTAACAGTTGGGCTCTACGTATGGAACGAATCAGTTTTGAAGAAGCTTTAAAGAAGCTGGAAGCTATTGTAACTAAACTCGAAGCGGGAGAGGTCTCGCTCGAAGATTCGGTAACGCTTTATGAGGAAGGAATGAAACTCTCCAAACATTGCTCCGAAATCCTTGAAAAAGCAGAGCTCCGCATAGACAAAGTAAATCAAGATCAAACTTCTTAGCGATGGCCGAAGAACGAGTAGCAACTCCCGGACCCTTACTTGCAACAATCAATTCACCGGTTGACATCCGCCGGCTGAAATCCGAGCAGCTTGTCGATTTAAGTTTCGAGCTGAGGGATTACATCATCGATATTGTAGCCATTCATGGCGGACATTTTGGTGCCAGTCTTGGGGTGGTTGAACTTACCGTTGCACTGCATCATGTTTTCAACACGCCCGACGACCTGCTGGTTTGGGACGTGGGACATCAGGCATACGGTCACAAGATTTTAACTGGTCGACGCGATAATTTTCATACGAACCGAAAGTATGGCGGTCTATCTGGGTTCCCAAAACGGAGTGAAAGTCCGTACGATACCTTCGGAGTTGGCCACTCTAGCACTTCTATCTCTGCCGCTTTAGGCATGGCCGTTGGCAGAGATCATAACAAAGAAGAGAAACAAGTTGTTGCGATTATTGGCGATGGGTCGATGTCGGCTGGTCTGGCATTCGAGGCGATGAACAACGCCGGGGCTATGAATAGCAATATTTTAGTGATTTTGAACGACAATCGGATGTCAATCGATCCAAACGTTGGTGCCTTGAATGAATATCTGGCCGATATAACCAGCAGCGGGACGTTCAATAAGATTCGTGACGAAGTTTATGATTTGCTAGGGCATTTCAAAGCTGCCGGAGATAAAATGCGAAAAGTCGCTTCGCGTCTGGAAGCGGCAATGACAACTGCCCTCACACCTGGATCGCTGTTTCGCGCACTTGGTTTCAAGTACTATGGTCCTGTCGACGGTCACAATGTGCGGAATTTGGCCAAAACATTGCAGGATATGAAACGGATTCCTGGTCCGAAATTGCTGCATGTAGTCACGGTTAAAGGAAAAGGTTTCGCTCCAGCCGAAAAAGATCAGGTGAAATGGCACGCTTCCGGAAGTCCGTTTGACAAGCTTTCTGGTGCTTCTCTGGCGGTGAAATCCACCAAGCCGAGCTTGCCAAAGTATCAGGACATTTTCGCTGATACGCTCATTGAATTGGCTGAAGCCGACAAGAAGATTGTGGGAATCACTGCGGCAATGCCAAGTGGTACCGGACTTCTGAAAATGATGAAACAGATGCCAGAGCGTACGTACGACGTTGGAATTGCCGAGCAACACGGGGTTACATTCGCGGCCGGACTCGCCACTCAGGGTATCAAACCGTTTGTGGCTATTTATTCGACTTTTATGCAACGTGGCTACGACCAGTTGGTGCACGACGTCTGTATTCAAAAATTGCCGGTGGTTTTTTGCATGGATCGGGCTGGACTCGTTGGGGCAGATGGCCCGACACATCACGGTTTGTACGACATCAGTTTTTTGAGATGTATCCCAAATATTGTTGTTTCGGCGCCAATGAACGAAATTGAACTGCGCGATATGATGTACACCGCTTCGCATTATTCGGATGGGGCTTTTTCGATTCGATATCCGCGTGGTTCGACAGAAAATTTCCTTCCGGCTGAACAAAAACCTCGCTTACTTGAAATTGGGAAGGGCGAATGCTTGCGGGAAGGCGATCATATTGCTGTTTTATCGTTTGGTACAATCGGAAATCAGGTGGTTAAAGCTGTTGATGCTATGTTGGCTGAGGGAATTGCAATCGGCCATTATAATATGCGCTTTGTGAAACCTCTCGATACAGATTTAATTGATCTGATTGCCACGAAATATGGAACGGTTATTACTATTGAAGATGGTACGAAAATTGGTGGATTCGGAAGCGCTGTAGCTGAGTATATTTCGGAAAATCACCCAGGTGTTCGGGTGAAAATCATGGGTGTTCCCGACCGTATCGTGGAACATGGGACTCAAGATGAGCTATATCGCGAGGTCGGAATTGATTCTCAGGCTGTGGTCGAAGCTGTTCGTAGTGTGCTTGAGTTGACAGCACCTAAAGTTTAATTCCCTTTCTGCTTTATACTTTCTACAAGAATGCCGGATCGTGCAAGTCAAGTTTCATAATACGAGAATGACGCTCGTAAGTATGGTTGCTTTCTGGTTTAGGATGATTTGATTACAAGGTTAGTAATAGTTGAAACAACTTTTATTACGTGTTTTGGTTCACGCTTTCGACCAATTCCCGTGCACTTCGGAGGGTTGCTTCGGTCACGGATGATCCGCTCATAAGCGTAGCTACCTCCTGAATATGGGTTTCGTTATCCAGTTTGATGATATGCGTTATGGTTCTATCTTCCTCTTCGGCTTTTGAGACTTTGAAATGATGATGGGCCTGACTTGCAATCTGAGGTTGGTGTGTGATGGCTAAAATCTGACAATGTTGTGCGAGTCTTCGCATGGTTTGTCCGACTTGTTCTGCAACTTGTCCAATGATACCCGTGTCAATCTCATCGAAAATCATAACAGGCAACGATTGCTCCTTGGCTAAGATAGATTTCAGCGCCAACATAACCCGGCTAATTTCTCCACCTGAAGCAATCTTCGACAAAGGCTTTGGCACTTCACCTTTATTTGTGGAAATAAAGAACCGGATATCGTCAGATCCGTGCTCTGTGCAGGCTACACGCTTATCGTCGATTTCGATCCAGCCATTGTTGTCCTCCAGCCAGGTGACACGGGTTTCGAACTTAGCATTTGTTATGCCAAGGTTTCCAAGTTCGTCTACGATCTGTTTGCCAAGTTTAGCTGATGCTTCAATTCTGACATTATGCAGTGCAATGGCGCTTTCCCGAAGCTCATCAGAAGCAAGATTAACCTTCTTTTGGAGTTTCTCGATTTCGATATCGAAATTGTCGGCTAAATTTAGATTGTCGCGCAACTCATCCATGTAAGTGGCAAGTTCTTCTATAGTTTTGCCGTACTTCTTTTCTATTCGACGAAGTTCGGCCTGACGACCACGTAAAAATTCGAGTCGCTGCGGGTTGAATTCAATCCCAGACCGATACCTTTCTGCATAGCGAATCGCCTCGCGTACACTAATCCGCGCCGCGTTAAACTCCTGCACATAACTCTCGAACCCAGTTTCAATCCGAGCCAAATCGTCGAGAGCTTCTCCCATAACCGACATCAAGTCTTCGATATTGACCTCGGTTTCTCCGCCAACTCCAGCCACAATTGCCGCTTTTTGATCTAATTCTTCCGCATTGTCCAAAAGTCGCATTTCTTGCTCGATTTCTGAATACTCTTCGGGATCGGGCTGAATGGCCTCAAGCTCTTTCAGCTGAAACCGATATAATTCCTGTTTTTCGAGTAGTTCTTTCTCCTGCTTTTGAAGTTTATGTAACGATCGGCGGAGTCCCCCCACGACCTCGTACCTCCCCCTATACACCTCATATTCGCCGCGCACCGCTTGTAACCCATCAACCACTTCACGATGGTGCTCCTCACGAAGCAACAACTGGTGATCATGCTGACCATGCAAATCAACCAACAAATCACCCACCTTCTTCAACACCCCAATCGGAACCGGCGTATCATTCACAAACGCACGACTTGCCGAAGCCCGGATTTCTCGGCGCAGAATAATCACTTCCCTAAACTCAACTTCTGCCTCCTGCAGCACTCCCCGCACACGACTATCGTCACCCACACGAATTATGGCCTCAGCTATAGCCTTCTGGGCACCATGACGTATGGTATCGGTGTCGGCACGCTCACCCAAAATCATATTCA
>JAIUMT010000262.1 GCA_022565415.1 Balneolales bacterium
AATGGACAAATTTTGCGAATCTGAGTGTTCTCTTGTTGATGCGTGTTCTTGACTAATTTCGCTTAATAGTATCTGTGAAGTGACCTGTCGTTATCGTCGCGGTTGATAATCATCCGGATACATAAACACACAAGGACGCTTTTTCCGAATTCCAGAACCTATTGTTGGATCCAACAAACTCAAATCTTTTGGCATTTTAGTTGGTTACCATGTCCATTCATCCTCATCCCAATCACTATGCAGATTTGAAGAACGAATTTCCAGCAATTCGTCATCATAATTTTCGGCCATTTCACGAAAAGCCTGCCCCCATCCTTGCCGAGGATGATTGACTGAACTCAGTATAACCTGATTGCCTTTGACAACTAGCTCAACCTCATCGGTGAGCTCAGATTGCTCGATTATGGGCTTTGGAATACGGATTCCCCTGGAGTTGCCTATTCGGATAAGTTTTGTTCTCTTAGCCTTACTCATATCTAATGTAACTACAGTGTAATAATATCTTGTCTAGAGATATTAGTCATAAGTGATGGTTAAAACCACAATTCTCAATTCGTATTGAATTCTGATTGTGAATGCTGCATTTGTTGAACCACCTTACTTGGGTTTATCAGTGGCAATGGCGCTTCACCCACCACGGTACCCTGAGATTTTGCGATAAGCGCTCCACGTGTGGTGGAAAATGCAATACTCAAAAAAGTGACAACCATTTGTTCTGGAATACGATTAATATCATAGGCATGTAAGCCATTTATTTTGGAAGACGTTTTAGTATCGCTTTAAAAAACCATTGTTATAGGTTTTATCGACAGCGCCATACCAACTTTTCCCGATGCACGATTTTTCGGAATATTCTCTATATTTAACATAAATTAACGAACCTGTGGCATACCGTGATCGATTCTAACAACCGTATTCGTAACCAACTCCGCGATTCTGCCGATTCCCCATCGTCGCAATTGGATGTAAACGACGACCGGAATCATAACGAACTCGACGACCCGCTTTTCCGAAGACGAAAAAAGCGTCCATTTCGGAATTTTCTGTTAATTGGGCTTATCGCTTTTTCGGGATTATACTTCTTCAACACCTCCGAAAGCGTTCTGAATCCGTTTACATGGTCTACTGGGTCGGTTTTTTCTCCCGGACCAAGTGATGACCTCCTCACCCGCATGAACAATCGTCTTGTCGAAATGGGATATGTTGGCTACACGCACGACGATTTGCGTGAATTGCGAAGTGAGGGATTAACCGCCACCTATATTTCGAACATTCGCGCGCTCGGTTACAACGATTTGAGCATGGATGATGCCCGAAAATTGGCCAAAGCGGGCGCTTCGTCTGCTTTTGTGGCCATGATGATCGAACTCGGCTACACCCTATCCGTTGATGAATTGGTTATGTTGAGGGATGCCGGCGTGACCGCTCATTTCACCAGCAACATGCAAGATCTCGGGTACACCGACATTCCGGTGGAACAGCTGATTCGGCTGAGGCGGATCGGAGTTACTCCCGCTTTGGTGCGACGTTTGCAGGGAGAACGAGGTCAGGATGTGGGATTAGAGGAAATTATTCGGTACCGGATTAGTAACCAGTAGGGAGTTTCCTCAGTTCGAAAATCAACGTGAGCCAAAAACTCGCGATTTATGGCTTGTTAACTATCTGACCGAGCACTTAACTTCGAGGGACATTGAATCGCATTCTTGTTACGACGATACAATAATAGCAGTGATTTTTGTTCTTGTAATGTCGTCAAAGTAGCGTTCCAGCTAGGACGATACAATAATAAGCAGCGATTCTTGTTCTTGATTGGTTGTCAAAGTAGCGTTCCAGCCCAATTGGCCTATCAATTTGATTTTTGGGCCATCAACCACAGATCACTCGATCTCACTCAACAAGCGAAAATTCAAGATTTGTAACTTTTTGCGCTGATTCGTGTTGCAGCATGATTTTTTTCAGCGGCGTGCCCCAGTAATACTGACCAATTTGCCCATCTGATCGAACAACACGATGGCATGGAATCAGGCTCGAAACCGGATTTCGTCCAATCGCAGATCCAGTTGCACGATGTGCTTTAGGATGACCTATTAATTCAGAGAGTTGGCCGTACGTTCGACGTTCTCCAAAGGGAATCCGACATAACTCTGCCCAAACTGCCATCTGAAACGATGTTCCTGAGACTAAAACAGGTAGTTTTCCGGGCTCGGACGCATCTTCTGGATTGCAGATTAATGCAATCTCTACATCGGGACGGCCAATGGCATCTGCCGCTTTCTGATGTACCGGTTGGACCTCCCGCTGAATATCCACTGCTCCAAACCGACCCGTAAGTTCATTTTTAGCATACTCATCCGAATAATTTTCTGTACCTGGATAGGCAATGAGGCAAATTCGATCGCGATCGGATGCAATCAACGCTGTTCCGTAGCAGGTATCGTAGAATTCAAACTGAATAGGTCTCATATATTGCGGCATTTGGGCGGTTATTGATATGTTCAGAATACGAATTTCGACAGACAAAGAGTGCCCAAATTTACCTTCATTTAGTGGCAAAGCAAGTGATTCTTCATAGTGCAAAGTTCGTTACTATAATTAACTCAATCGCCAAGTTTCGAAGTAGTAAGCAATTTATTTACTACATCGAATGAGGATATTAGTCAGGAGGTGGCGGCAGCGCGTAATCTAACTTATGCCACATCACGGCATCACATCAAGGCATCACATCAAGCCAGACACTAGTCATATTCGTGCCACATCAACCTAAACCTGCATTAATAATCCGTTGCTAACGCAAGAATCTAGCCATACTTATGCCTCCTCAACCTAATTAAACCCATTTCTAAAACTCGGATTCTAACAATTTCACAGCGCGCTTAGCCACATCCATCCCGATTGCAACTCCCATCCCTCCTAGTCCGGCCGAGAGATATACACCGGATTCGGTTCTTCGTAAATCTGGTGATTTTGTAGCACCAAAGCCCATCGTCCCCGTCCATTCGGTGTCGATTTTCCAATTTGTATCGATCTCGAGGCGCTGATAAACAAACTCTATTAGCCACTGCTTTATTTTCGGATTCACCTCTTGTTTGAAACTAGTTTCTTTGTTTTTGTCGACATCTCGAGCGCCACCAATCAACAATCGCTTGCCCAGATTTCGGAAATACACATAGCCTTTGTTGTAGTGAAACGTCCCCTCCCACGGCATTTTTTCAAGTTCATTGGTTACGAAAACGTATCCGCGGGCCGGTTTCACCTTAGAATCTTCGACAAGTTGACTCGCAAAACCGTTAGTTGCTACCAAAACCTGCTTCGTTTCGAGTGTGAATCCGCCAGATAACTCGACCTGATGCGCCTTAACTTTCTCAACCGAGGTGTTGTATCGGATGTCAACTCCAGATTTCAGCACTTTTTCGGCTAACGTTTTTATGAGTTTGCCGCTGTGCAAATAGCCTTCGAGCGGATTAAATATTGCATCAAATCCGTTTATTGAGCTTTTTTGGAAGGTGTCCCCTTCTCCGCTCGCTTCCTGAACCCAGGTGTTAAACGTGGGCAATTTGCTGAGGCAATCCTGAAAATATTCCTCCTCCGACTGATCGAATAACTCGTATCCACCTGTCATTTGATAGCCGATGGCCTCTGCACCGAGCTCGTTTTTGAGCATGGAAAGTCCGTTGAAACGCTGATGCAGGCGTTGGCGGACTTCGGTTTCCGACTCGTTCTGAAGGTCGTCGAGTAGCTCCCCTGCTGTTCCAAAACAGGCAAATCCAGCATTTCGTGATGTTGCTCCGGTCGGATAAAAACCGCGCTCCAGGATCAATACTTCCTTTTTCGGATGATTTCGTTTGAAGAACATTGCAGTAGAAAGTCCGGTTATTCCAGCCCCGATGATAATTAAGTCGTACGATTTCACCAGCGAATCTTTCTCCCACCAACTTCTGTCTTTTGAATTCACAAACATAATTTCATTCATTTTTCGAGATGTATTCTTCGTAAAATTCATATCGATAACATATTCGATTTAGCCTATTTTACGCACAACCAATGTATTTAAAATATCACCATCATGCACATCGATCATATCGGAATTGCGGTTTCGGATCTGGAATCGGCCATTAAGCGCTACGAGGCGTTGCTCGGAACCCCTTGTTATAAACGCGAGCGGGTGGAGTCGGAAGGTGTTGAGACGGCCTTTTTTGCAACCGGCGAGTCGAAAGTCGAGCTTCTTGGCGCCACAAATGAGACCTCGGTCATTACCAAATTCATCGCGAAACGTGGCGAGGGACTGCATCACACCGCATTCGAAGTCGCCGATATTCGGGCTGAGATGACTCGTCTAAAAGCTCAGGGGTATACGTTGCTCAACGAGGAGCCGAAGACGGGAGCCGACAACAAACTAATCGCTTTTCTTCATCCGAAGGATGCAAATGGGGTATTGATGGAGCTTTGTCAGAGTGTTTCCTAAGTTGCTTATCCTGCTAGTAACACAAAACAAACTTACAAACATGACCATGCGGATCTCTGCAGCGGATAGATTGGTCAGGTACTGAACGCTTTACTATGCAATCACTGGTGAATAACATCCTCACGCAAAATTTGCATTGAATCGGATTTATTTCCGCACCTCTGTTGTTAATGCAGAAAACACATCCCAATAAACACCATTATGAGTATTGAAATCGAAATTTGGTCCGACATCGTTTGCCCTTTCTGCTACATCGGCAAGCGTAATTTTGAAAAAGCTCTCTCCGAAAGCGGATCCGAACAAAACGTACATGTTACCTGGCGAAGCTTCGAGCTCGCACTTTTTTTTAATTCTTATGCGTCGAGCGATATCTACACGTATTTGGCCGAACGAAAAGGCTGGAGCAACGAGC
>JAIUMT010000263.1 GCA_022565415.1 Balneolales bacterium
AGCATCCGCTTAGCCTGGGCTGTTTCTGGAACATTGCTAAGTTCAATCAGGTAGTCAACACCAGAAGTTCCGGGCATCATATGGTCGCAGATAAACAATGCCGGATGTAAACCATCTTTGATGAGCAGTTCAACGAGTTTTTGAGCTTCGCTAACCGACTGTGCCGCCTCGATTCGGAAATAATCTTCGAAAATTTCCAGATCATTGAGGATAGATTCCAGCACTTCTCCCTCATCTTCAATACAAATAATCATCAATTTGGATTTCATGAGAACACTCCTGTCAGTTTAATAATAAGGGCCAGTAAACCAGCGCATAGGCCAGCATCAGCATGATTCCGGCGAAACCGATAACCACACCTGTTTTCGCCATATCAGGCGTTTTCACCATACCTGTTGACATCGCAATCGCGTTTGGTGGAGTTGAGATCGGCAATACCATCGCCATGCTCGTACCTACACCAATCACAAGTGCCAGTTCCATGATGTCCAGCGATCCGCTATTCTGCATAATACCAATACTTACAGCAAGAGGCATCAATAAAGTAGCTGTTACAGTGTTTGATAAGAAGTTCGACATCACGACGGCAACCAGAGCAAACATGGCAATTACAGCGAAACCGCTGAAGTTCGACCAGTTAATTGCGCTAACAAGGTAGTTTGCCAGTCCGGTATGATCCATATACAAGCCAAGAGCCAGACCGCCAGCAACGAGCCACAAAACTTCCCAGGGCAGTCTTCGGATGTCTTTAACTTCGAGAACCTCGGTTAGGGCGAGTCCGGCAATGGGTAACAATGCTATGATACTACTTGATATCCCGTGCGCACTCTCAGTGACCCAAAGCAAAACGGTTGCCAGGAAGATGCCATAGAAAACAAATGCTTTTCCACTCTTATCGAATTTTGTATCGGCTGATGTTTTAAATTCAGCAATAATTGGCGGAAAAAACTTCATCAACATGAACCAGGCTACCGCAAGAATAATAATGACCAATGGCAGAGTTAACGCCATCCATTCGGTAAACGATATAAATATTTCCTGTTTCTGTAATGCCGCTATTACAATGGCGTTCGGAGGGGTACCGATTGGTGTTGCAATACCACCAATATTCGCCGCAATCGGAATACTGAGCGCGAGCGCTGTTTTAAATCGGTCGCCCGACTCCATCTGAGCAATTATGGGAATAATTACCGTCATCATCATGGCTGTGGTGGCCGTATTACTCATAAATGCCGACAAAACAGCGGTTACCATCATCAAACCAACGAGTATTGGGCCAGGACGGCTTCCAAATGGTCGCAACAAATATTTCGTGAGGTTCTTGTCAAAATTGTATTTAACGGCTCCCTCAGCAAGCATGAATCCACCTAAAAACAAGATGATAATCGGATTCGCCATCGTTCCTACATAATCGTTGAAACGGCGCGGAGTGTAATCTATAAGTCGATGACCTGCATCTGCGGCGATAGTGGTTTCGGAGGTTATTTCTGCTTGAATTACAATCATTTCTCCCGATTCGGATAGAACTTCAACCAAAACTTCTTCCCAAACTTCTCCTGATTTCGTCCAGACCGTTCCAGATGCCGTAATTGCAGTTGAGGGCACCGATAATCCTTGTTCAGTTTGAAGTGGCTGCGTTAGTGGTATTGAGGCATCTTTATATAATGGTCCCTGTCCACTCAACAGCAACACGCCCAGAAAAATGACCAAAAGGGAAGTACCATGAATGGGAATTGGTTCCAGCATCCAGAAAAAAGCAGCCATTAAAAAAATACCAAGCGCAATGTGTCCGGCAAAAGAAAGTCCAGGCAAGGTTACAAGTAAGGGTAGAAAGAAGCCGGTGAGCCCCAGAATCAGACCGGCAAGTTTGGATGCACTCATGGTCGGAATTACGTTAAATTAGAGGATAAACATTGGCCTGAAACAACACTTTTCAAGCACGTTTTAACTTACAAATACAGCGTTATGAATAAAATGATTTGCATCATTTAAAAGCGCTTCCAAAAAAGTCGCTTTCTGAATGTGCGCATTGCCATGATGGATGTTAAGTTTAAAAGACGGTATATTTAGCGTGAAATTCAAAATTCCAGTACGAACCTTTACTCACTCTCTGGAATATACTCTAATCTCATACTCACACATCTAAATTTCCATAATGAGCGAAAATGTAGACCGCCTACTCCCCTTACTTCTTGAAAACCGGGAACTGAATCAAAAAGGTGTGCAACTCCTGCAAAAAACACATCAACAAATCGGCAAGAAATCTGACGAAGACCGCAGCGCCGACGAATGGTTCAACATGGGATATTACGCCCAACAGGTTCAGCAATACGACGACGCTTTGGCTCATTACGCGCAGGCTGTGCTTAAGAATCCTGAGTTTGAGGCCGCATACAAGTTCCGCGCGATGGTTTGTATTGATACTCAGGAGTTCGACGATGCAGAATATGACCTTAACAAAGCTCTCGAATTAGACCCGGCCTATACTGATGCCCTTTTCGAGCGTGCTCGTCTATACCATGAAATGGATCAGGACGACAAGGCAATCGCCGAACTAATCGCTTTAGTCGAGAAAGACCAGACATTTTCTGATGCCTATGCACTCTTGGGTTCGACATATGAAAAGTCAGGCAAGTACAAACTAGCTACTGAGGCATTCGACAAAGCAATCGCTTTGGAACCCGATAACGGACATTACTTCACCCAACGCGGATTAGCGCACTATTTTGCAGATCAATTTGAGCCCGCTCGCATAGATCTTGAAAAAGCCCAGAAAATTACCGGATCGAATCATATCACCCAGTTCAATCTAGCTCTGGTTATGAGTCAAATGGACGACCACATCAAAGATGCGTTCAGAAACTTTGAAAAAGCGTTTAAAAAAGCGCCTGATATGCTCAATCATTTTTACGAACAAAGTGGAAATGTGGAACGTAAGCGATTAGATTCACGTTTACAGAGTATCGTAAAGCAAAATGAGGAAAAAGAACAGAAAGAGGGAAGTCAGTTCTACCGACTGCAACTCATACAGTTGCTTGAAAGAAAACTGATTGAAGCTAGATCAAAGGCAACTCGCTAATTCTATTTCCTTATATATCACGCTCACAGATGAGGTAGCATGAAAATAATCCAAAAACTGATATTTATACCCAGGCCATAATGTCAACTCATCACCCAAAGGATATATTGGAGCGTCTGTCTGCTTTTGTTGATGGTGAGGTTTCTTCACAGGAGCACCACGAATTGCAGTCATTGGTTCAAAATGACACCAAAGCTAAACGTTTTACCGACGACGAACGGGAATTGAAGCGGTGTCTGAAACGTGCTTGTTCTAAGACTAAAGCCTCAGCAGAATTGCGAAATAAATGCCTGGAAGCCATAAATTCACAAAATATCACATCAATATCTGACAAGTCTTCCCCTTTATCAAGCAAAGGAAAGTCTTACTACAGATTGATGGCCGCTGCTAGTGTACTGCTTGCAGTGTCTTTGGCTTTTTGGTTTGCAAACAATCAATTCACATCCGCACCTTCTGAAATCTACGCCGTGGAGAGTTATGTTTATCAGCATTTCATGACGAATCACGACATTGAACTTATGCCTTACGACACCAAAATGGCACAATCATACATCTACAGTACTTATCAGATTGACATGACTGTACCAGAGCTCGATGGCGCCACTTTCAAAGGGATGTCGTACGCAGAGTTTGTTCCCGGATTTAACACCCCTGTCCTCGTTTATCATGTTGCAGATACCCCCGATCCGGTTATGATTTTCGCTTTTGAAGTCGAAGCAATGCACGGTGATATCATACTCGAACGTGATGAATATGCTGTGGCTACTTGTACTGGCCATGATGATGTTCATATCAAAGATATTGACGGCAAACACATTGTCTCTTGGAAATGGAATGGTACCTGGTATTCCGGCATTTCTCACCATGACGGAGAGGTCTTAGCATCGATGTTGCCTATCAACCGGTAGGCACATAAGATGAGCAAGCCCGAAAACATCGTAATCTCCGGAGCTGGAGCTTCGGGACTGTCATTGGCCTGGCATCTTAAACAATCCGCGTTTAAGGGATCGATTACACTAATCGACCCACAACTCAAGCCAGGTAACGATAAAACTTGGTGTTTTTGGGAAAAAGACGCCCTTCTGTTCCCCGAATTGCTGCATCATCAATGGAAAAACTTATCTGTTATCGGTACAGATGGAGTTGTTGTCGAGGGAGATTTGCACGATCACGCGTACCACTGCGTTCGAAGCGAGACATATCAGAAGCTACTTCTCGATGCTATTCAAAGTGATTCAAGGTTTAGTTTCGTTAAAGATGAAGTTTTGTCCATCGAATCGAACAATCGTGATGAATCAATTGTGCGTACAAATAATAATAAAATCACTGCGGATTTAGTATTTCAGAGCCATTTTCGTCCAGATGAGGATGAGTTATATAAAAGTAATCGCATCGCACTGAAGCAACATTTCTTAGGATGGGATGTGCGGATGAATTCCCCGGTTTTTAATCCGGACAAAGCTATTCTGATGGATTTTCGTACAAACCAATCGCATGGATTTGCTTTCGTTTACGTACTTCCATTCAGCGAGACCGAGGCGTTGGTAGAGCTCACCTTCTTCACCCCAGACCTGCTCAATCGCGACGAATACGCACCCATCCTGGCTAAGTACCTAAACGATTACTGGAATGCCGACTACGAGGTCCTCAGAGAAGAATTCGGCGTGATTCCCATGGTCGATGGCTTATTTTCACCAACCATGAACGCGTTTCCGATTGGAATTGCGGGCGGAAACGCCAAAGCTTCAACAGGATACACCTTTTCCAG
>JAIUMT010000264.1 GCA_022565415.1 Balneolales bacterium
TATTCCAAGATGTAATTCTTCGTTACAGCTTTGTATTCTTCGAGCTGTGAGTTTATCCAAGCCTCGTCTTTGCCAAGCTCTTTGGCCATTATTTCGGCCACGATCGGAGCCATTTCAAGACTTGCTCGCGCATCGAGTAATTGGGCTCTTGTACGGCGTGCGAGAACATCTTCAACCGTTCTGGCCAATTCCTTCTGAGTTGCCCAAAGGGCCTCGGCTTTGATATAGGGCAGATTCGGGTGCAGTTTTTCGCCCATCGCCGGATCGTTTGCGATGATGCTCTTAATTCGTACCATGTCTGATCCGTACATATGCAGCGGATCTTCTTTGTCTACGTTTTTGAGCCATCCATGAATACGCATGTGTTCCGTAACACACTTTTTCTCCTCAAGACCAGCCACTGCCTGGGCCTGATCAATCGTGTCTTCGGCCATCTTGCGATACGTTGTCCATTTCCCGCCGGTTATGGTTACCAATCCGGTTGCTGAAACTTGCAGGTGATGACTTCTGGAAATCTGAGCCGTGTTTTTGTTCTCGGGTGGTTTCACCAAAGGTCGTAGTCCGGCAAATACGCTCTTCACATCGCTACGTTTCGGATCTTTACTCATGTACTTCGCTGCGTGACGTAGAATGAACTCGACCTCTTCTTCCAGGGCGATTGGCTCGAGTTCAGCTTTTGGAACCGGAGTATCTGTTGTACCCACAATCACTTTGTTATTCCACGGAACTGCAAAAAGTACACGTCCGTCGTCTGTATGCGGAACCATAATGGCTGTCTCGCCGGGCAGAAATTCTTTGTCCAGTATGATGTGAACTCCCTGCGAAAAAGCAATCATTGGTTTGGCGTCCTCCTCATCCATTGCAATGACGTCATCAGTAAAAATACCTGTGGCGTTGATTACAACCCGGGCGCTGAGATCGTATTCTTTTTTGGTTTCCTGGTCGGTTGCCTTAACTCCGGTGACGTACCCTTTTGAGGATTTAAGTAATCCGTTAACCTTCATGTAATTCAGAGGTATGCCACCCTGATCAATAATGGTCTGAGCCAAGTTTACCGCCAGTCTGGAGTCATCGAATTGTCCATCGTAGTAAACAACTCCACCGCGAAGTCCGCCTGTTTCGATAGTTGGAATTTTTTCAAGAGTTTTTTCCAGGGAAAGTACTTTTGACGGACCCAAACCGAGCTTTCCGGCCAGTAAATCGTACACTTTCATGCCGACACCATAAAACGGGCCATTCCACCAATCGTAACTGGGCACGATAAAAGCCTGATTCGACACCAGGTGAGGGGCATTTTGGATAAGAAGTCCGCGTTCTTTGAGGGCTTCAATCACCAAAGATACATCGCCTTGTTGAAGGTATCGGACCCCTCCGTGAACTAATTTCGTGCTCCGACTTGAGGTCGCCTTCGAGAAGTCGTGCATTTCGAGTAATAATGTTTTATAACCGCGGGATGCGGAATCAACCGCGACGCCTAATCCGGTTGCGCCTCCGCCAATGACTATCACATCCCAGTAATCTGCCGAGTCGAGATGCTTGAGTAATTCTTGTCGTTTCATGATCGTAAAATTTTGAGGTGAGATATGTAACGCTTATTCAGTATGCTGATGAATTGTTTTTATACCTGAATGATTGTTTGGTTGTCTATACAAGTTGCTATACATGTAATATGTGAAACCGCTTCCAATAAGTCAAATGAAATTTCGATTTTTTTAACGAATTCTAAGACGAGATTTAGTCGTTTTTCATCAAATCGAGGGGTAGACCGAGTGAGTCGTGATGCTCTTCGTACGGCACGGTCTTGGTAGTGAAGGTGATGCGATCGCTGCGGTACACGTCTTCGGAGTACTGAAAATAAGTGCCATTGTTGGTTTGGATGAACCGTTTCATGAGCAGAAGCGGCGTGCCAAGATCGATTTTAAGCAATTTACTTTCAGACTGTCCGGCTACGATAGCTTCAATTCGTTGAACAGCAAATCCGAGTCGGGTGGTGGTATGTTTGTAAATCAGTTCAAAAATGGAGTTATTCTCTAAATCCATATTCATTATTGGTTCAAACAAAGACAGAAGAAAAAAGGAGCGCTCGATAATGAGGGGCTCTTTGTCGCCATATCTAACCCGAACAATACGAACCACCTTCTGACCCTCACTTAGGTTCATCACCTGACGAATATTTGGGGCTGGTTCAACCACTTTCTGTTCGATGATTTTCGCCGAAGCTTTTATTCCGTTTTGAGCCATTAATTCGGTAAATCCGATTAATTTATCGGAGTCCTGCGTGATTTTCTGATAGGTCACAAAGGTGCCTTTGCCTTGCTCACGAACCAAATAGCCTTGTTGAATTAGAAGTTTTACCGCTTCGCGGATGGTGCCCCGGCTTACAGTAAAGGTTTTAACAAGTTCAGTATCACTGGGAAATCTATCGCCCTCGCCAAAATCGCCCCGGCGTATCATGGCCAGGAGTTCTTCATAAATTTGATAGTACTTCGGAATTAAAGGAGCTTGTACGTTCATAGACACAGTTACTTGTATGGTTGTCTATAAATCTAAATACATCTGACTGTTAAAGCAACGATATCGAAGGGAATTAGTAATTTAGCCATAAACAATAGTTAGTGTTTTGGTGCTAACCTATTGTAAAAATATGGGATATCCCCATGGAAATATTTTCGAAAACATAGTCAGAGGAACTGCCTCATATTGCTGCCGAGCTCCTGATAAGTGAGAAGATGGTCTATTTAATTTCTTTTAACTTATTCCAAACCAGCCACAAAGCTCGAGGTACATGGAAACATCCTTTATACGGACCTCCTTTAAACCGGTGCGTAACTTCACCATTTCGGTTCAGATATCCGAACCACTCTCCGTGCTCGGGATCGCTGAAATGTGAGAATGCATACTCATGAACCTGCAGAAACGCATTTTTGTCGTACTCATCGCCGGTTATCGAGTAATTCAGCAGGTGCGCATATAGGGCTTCGCAATGTGGCCACCACAGTTTCATATCCCATTCAAGCGGCGTCGGCGAGTAGCCTTTGCTGTCGAGGAAGTAATAAATTCCGCCTTTTTCTTTGTCCCAGCCCCGCTCATAACTCCATCGAACCATGTCGATGGCGGTTCTGCTGAGGTCGTCGCGTTTGAGATGCTGAGCCCAGTGTTGCAAAAACCATCCGGCCTCAATGGCATGACCCGGATTTAACAACCTTCCTTCAATTGAGTCGATGAACCCGCCATCGGGGGTTACCAGCTCATATACGGTTTTATCAGCGGGGTGCACGTGCAAAAGCATGCGACGAATACATTCATCAACCTCTGACCGGTACTCATCTTTGTTTTCGCCAGCGACTTCTTCGATCAGATTTAACAAGATCATGGGTATGGCCAACGACTGGGCCGGGGTTTCGCCTTCGTAAGACGGTCGTCCGACTTTGCTGAGATCGGAACTCCATTCCCACACCAATTCGAGCATATTCTTGGCTTCTTGCATGGCTGAGGCGTCTCCGCTCGCGCGGGAGTATTCGGCCAGCGCCATGATGTAAAAGCATTCTGAAAATATTTTGCGTTGCAGTTGAAGGGGTTTGCCTTCTTGCGTCATGCTGAAATATACCCGGTTGTCGTCGCGACGGGCTTTACTGCGCAGAAATGTGGCTCCGAGTCGCGCGATTTCCAGCCATTCCGGGCGTTGCTCTACACTGTTGTACAATTTCGAGAACATCCACGTCTGACGACCATTCAACCACATGTACTTCTTCGTGTCGTATAGGGCTCCGTCTGCGTCGAGACAGTTGAAAAATCCGCCATTCACACGGTCAACGGAATGTTTTTCCCAAAATGGAATCACCCGGTCGAACAGTTCGCGGGAATAAATATCAGTTAAGTTTGAGAGGTTCATAGGTTTGGTATTTATTCGTTACCGTTGAGCCATTCTGAGTATCGCTCATACAACTTATGAGCAGATGGAAACATCGAATTCGGACTCATAAAATGGGAAAATTCGAAGGTGATGAGCTTGTCGACGCCAGCTCGCTCTGCAGCTTCCATTTTAAACCGCAAGTTTTTGAAGTTTATCGGAGGGAAATTCCACGGCATGTCGCGGTCAAACGACTCCACATTGCTCCACGTGGTTAATCCGTACTTTTTGGCCAATTTCTGATTTAAACTCAGATATTCCTCGAGCTCGTGATAATGCACTTGTCCGTCTTGAAACGCAACTACATCGACATGATCCTGGATGCGGGCGAACACGTGATCCCACTCGGTTTCGTGTTGTTTTAAGGTAATAGCCTGATCTCCGAATTGCTTCGATCCTTTCACATAGGGCGAAATCAGAATGGGCAGTTGTTTTAGTCCGCGTAGGTGAGATGCCAATTCTTCGTAAACCTGCATCATACCGTCGTTGAACGAATGAATTTCGTGGGAAATGTACCAGCCTTTGAATGCTTTGCGATGACCATATTTCTCGATTACTTCGTCGCAAAAAGCCCGGTTTAGCTCGCTTTCTTTTCTGAAATCTCCGTTTATCCAGTATTTGCCGGAGTCGTACGTGCCAAAGTAGAAATCCATCCCGCAACGTTCGGCTTCGGTCAGGAATACATCAACCAAGTCGGTGTAAACCGGAAAAATATCCATTTCTTTTTGCAGCACGCGGGAGTTGAATGTGGCGTGTTTGCGGTACCCGGCCCGGATTAAAATAACCGTATCGATGCCAACTGCTTTCATGGCGTCGAAGTCGTTGCTCCAATCTTTGGCCGACCAGTTCTGTGCCGGAATATCGTGGGTGATTTCGTCTAAAAAGGTGCCGGATATGGGCTTCATAGGGTATTTCAGTAA
>JAIUMT010000265.1 GCA_022565415.1 Balneolales bacterium
ATGTTGGAGTTGTGAATCCGGGCGGAAATCCGTGGCAATTTCAGGCTTCTGCGCGATTGTTTTTCTAGACGTAGCCACTCGGACTCAATAGGCTAACTTACAAGCCTCGGGGGCTCCATCGTTGACGTGGTGGAGCCTTTTTGTTTTACTCTCCCAGCGCCCGACTCCAACTCAGCATCGTATCGTAATATACAGTGGCTGATGGCACTACCCTGTTAGCCGCAAAAATCATAGCCCGGGCAACATCCTCGCCGCGAATCGACCGATATTTAGCAGAATTCCCCCTCAAAAAGGGATCGGCTATCCAGAAAATCCACTCACCGATGGTTTCACCGATTCGGTTTTCCTGCCGGTCTCCGAGAAGGAGTCCGGGGCGGTAAAATACTGCCGATCCTGCAGAATAGGCAGACTTTATGCCATTCTCCATCTCGCCCTTAGTGCGGTTGTAGAAAACATTCGAGTCGGCATCAGCCCCCATAGCCGACACAACCTGAACCGAAGCGCAGTTCCCATTTTGCGCCATCTGAGCGATGCTAATCGGAATATCCCGGTCGATATGTTGATATTTCTCCTTATCGGGAGTTTTACTGCGCGTAGTTCCGATGCAGATAAAAACAGAAGTCTCCGCGGTGAACAGATGCTCAATTTGAGTCCAGTCCTCGTACCCGAAACGAACCTCTTCGATGTGGGTACTTGATTTGATGAGGTCTTGATCGGGATGATTTCGGCGATTCACGAGCGTGACCTTCTCGAAAAGAGACGACGAGGCGAGCGACTTCAAAACGTGGGATCCGATGAGGCCAGTGCTTCCGAAAATGAGGGCTGTGCGTGGCATAATATTGATATAAATTGGTTGTATCTGGATTGAAAGCAACCAGATCAGCGGGTTGTTGAGTTGTAGTTATCTGGTCTTGAATGAATGTGGAATTTATTGCAGGATGGCGATTTTAGTAACATACGTTAATTGAGAGATATCATTTACATCAAATTAACTTGTTTGTCGCGATACACACGTGGTAAACATCGCTTCCACACGCACCACCCTGCATCAATGTACAACATGCGCTTTTCAACCCACAATAAAGGTTCATCGAAGCGGGACTTCCCAAATACAACGAAATAAAACAAGTTAAAACGCAAATCTCATCATTTTTGACACAATCGGGGACTTTCCTGACACACCAGGGGAGTGATGTATTCCACTTCTTGAGATAGTTTAACAACACTTAGTTGACAGTCGTTAGTCAGATGGCTGTTTGTTAATCACTCATCATATTCTGGGAATCATTATGTCACTCATATCGTCATCACTTCGTAATACAAATGCGTCATCATCTAAACGCACCACAACTTCTCAACTTCTCCTATTAATTCTATGCATCCTCTTTGTGGATGTCATGATTGCCCAAGCCCAAACACTCAATGTTCAAGGGGTGCTACGCGACAACAATATGAGGGCTGTACCCGACGGGGAATATCCCATCACCTTGGTTCTTTATTCCGAACAGGCTGGTGGTTCGGTTATTTACACCGAAAACCATAGTGCTAATGTGCTCAATGGGGTGTACTCTCTGGAGCTGGGTAGCAAGGCCGAAACCACTTTCCGAGCGCTGGACTTTTCCAAGCCCATGTGGCTCGCGGTGCAAATTGACGGGTCTGAAGTGGCGGAGCGCCGCCGTCTGTCCATGAGTCCGTACCTGTTCTCACCGGTTGGTTCGACGAATCAATACCCGAGTGCCGGAGATGTGCGTCTGGGGGCGCATCTCCGCGTACCGAATTCCTTTAAAATTATGAATCAGCAGAATCGGGAAATTTTGGAAACAGGTTGGCAAACCGGCGCGATTGGGGATTATACCACCCTGAATTCGGGTTGGGAATGGACGGGTACCGAACCTGTAAGTGCAATTGTATCTGAGCGTCTTGGTTTCTCCGTAACTCTCGGCAACGACGGAAACCGATGGAATCGACAGCTTCTGAGGGTAACCCGGGCTGGAAATGTTGGTATTGGGTACACACAATTTAGTGATGATATCCGATCGTTTCTGGATGTTCGCGGACAAGGACCAAATCAGGGGATTCGCGTGGGTTCTTATCTCGAAATGAACAACACTAAGGAGGGAAATCGGCCTATGATTTCGTTCAACTCGGTGTACGCTGAAGGTGGTGGCGGTTCAATTCCGCGTTATCAGCCTGTCTGGGCACCGGGCACCGGTATGGGTATGAGTGCAGATGGCGGACAAGGCGATATTCGATTCTTTGGCATCAACTGGAACAACAATTCCTCAGCCAGAACACTCGATCAGTTCGGTCAGGCCATGAGAATTGGTCATAACGGTCGGGTTGGCATTAACACTCACAATTACTCTGCCAACAACACACTCACGGTAAACGGAACCGCTCATGTTTCGTCCCGTCTGAGGGTTGGAGGGCCAAATGCCGATCCACGTGCAGCGTTAGATGCCCACGCCGGTAACCGCAATAACGCAGCTATTGTAACGGAGGGACGTGTTGGTATTAACACCGGAACTCCGACAGCTGCACTGGAAGTACATGGTGACGTGAGCATGATGCGATATCTGGGTCGGGGAAGTTTACACGAATATGCCGATGGTTCTCATCGGGTTGAAGGCACCGATGGTTTTTTGGTGGCATTCTGGCATAGAGGCAACTATGCCTGGTTTAGAGTACGGTTCAGAGATCCCAACGGAGTATGGTACACTGTAGCTGATTCAGAAACCAATGTTTCGGGTACTACCACCGTACCAATTCCAAAGGGCCAGGTTTATCTGGTAGAACGCGGGGGAAGCGGTACAATTGGTGGTGGTATTCACTTTGTTCGTCTCGGAAGGTAGAGCACTTTCATCTTGATATTCACGCTAACTCATACTACCTATGAAAACCATCTTTTTGCGATTATTAGTGCTGCTTATGTGGTACTGTTCCAGCCTCGCGATTACGAAAGTACAGGCGCAGGCAACAGATACCGAAGCGTCACCGGCTATACAGTTTGCCATTACAGGCAATGCCCCTGTCATATCTTTTGGCGGACTTCAGGGCGAAACGCCTGATGGGCTTTTTTTTACTAACCTCATGGTCGGTCAGGCTTTTGCAGGTCATGTTGAGGGTACTAATCTCCCCAATGCACGCCCGGGCTTAACTGGTTTTTGGAGTCAACTGCTGCGCACACCAAACCCACCCGTTTTGGAAACCACCCGAGGCGACTTTAACGACAAAGTTATCGTGCGTTGGTTCAACGATCCACTATCACCGGCGGTAAATCCAACCGGGACGGCACCGTTTTTCACCTTAAGCAGAGAAGGAACGCAAATAACCAATATTCGAACAGGTCCGCAAACGGATGAAGTTCAAGAATTTGTGGATACCCAAGGGCTTCCGGGCATGTTCTACAACTATTCCATGATTGGGTTTAACTCGTTCGGAAGATCGGCTCCAGCCGAAAATCTCGGTTTTCGCAGCGCCACCGGACTGGTTCAGGGCGTCATCCGAACACCAACATTTGCGGGTCAGGCGGGTCGGCCTGTGCCTGATGTTACTGTTTCAGCGATTCCCGTAGAAGCGGTAAATACCAGCGCATCTCCCTATGTCGGAACATCGGTACGACTCGACGGAACGGCCAGCTATCTTCAAACTACGCGATTTATGCAGCTCCCCGCCGACCGGACATTCACGCTCGAATCGTATGTGTTACTGAACAGGGCGAACCGTATTAATCCGATTTTTAGCGGAACAAGCACGGCGCCCACATCCCGTATCAACCTGTTTGTAAATAATGAAAACAGGCTGGTATTTCAGGTTGGTGCACAACAGGTAACAGCCGAATCTACGGCACTTGCCTCGGGAGAATGGATTCATGTTGCAGCCGTCAGTAGTCAGGAAAAGCTGCAGGTGTACGTAAATCAAGAATTGGTCGGGGAGCTTGCCCTAAACGGAACACTGCCGGAGCTCGTACCTCAGCTATTGCAGATAGGCCGGATGGGAGTGAATTACTACCACGGATACCTCGACGAAATGAAAGTCTGGTCGTCTGCCCGAACGCAGGAAGAGCTGACACTTTTCGCCGGAGTTACGGCGTCTCAACGTGATCTGAACTTGCTGGCTTACTGGAATTTCAATGAAAACACCGGAACGCTGGCCGTAGACTGGTCTCGCAATGGAAACGAACTTCGTTTACTCGACGGAGCGCAGTGGATAAATCAGCCTGCGCCTGTTTTAGTGGCCGGTATCACCGGTTCCGACGGACGTTACGTGGTGGAAGGCATCACATACGACTACAATGCCGGAAGTCAGTACCAGATTCAGCCGTTCAAAGCGTTTCATGATTTCATAGACCCATCGTTCGAAACAGTCACATTTCGCGAGTCGAACAATACTGCAACGGTAAATTTTACCGACCGATCTGAAATTGCAATTAGCGGAAAGGTGCTATTTGCCGGTACATCAATCGGGGTCGACAGTGTGGAAATTCGTTATGCTCTGCGCAACAACGATGGATATGGTGAGTTTCGCTCATTCGAACCCAATCCGGTTTATACCGACGAAAAGGGCGATTTTGTCGTGTCTTTCCTGCCTGAAACCGCTGTAAGACTGGCCGCTTTTTACGATGATCGCGAAATTCTTTTCCGAGATGCCCTTGGCACAGAGTATCCGTTTTTTCAGGAAGACGCCCTCCGAAGTCCACGGGCTGAGCTTCGGTTTATCGACAACACCCGGCACGATCTGCACATTTCAGCATTGGGCGGAAGTGAGCAATGGCCCATCGGTGCCTTTGCTGTTCAGCTGGTTGGAAGGAGCCCATCGGG
>JAIUMT010000266.1 GCA_022565415.1 Balneolales bacterium
AGGAAATGGCGGCGTATAGTCCGCTGGGTGAAGATGGCGCCGAGAACGAGAAACTGGCCTTCTTTGCACGGGATGTCTGGGAGGAAGTTGGAAACCGCGGACTTTTAAACGGAGCCAGCCACGACCCTGATCGCACCATGTACATCGCTTTTCATGCCGGGGTTGGACGGGATCTAGAACTCACCGGTACCACCCTTTTCAAAACCCCGCAAGACATCCCATCTGTATACCTTTCCCAAGGGTCTTTTCGGAGGCTGTTTAATAATCCATCGTTCGACGGTTTCAATGTAAACGGAGTTGAAATCAGAAATACAGCCATTTTGCCAGAAACGCAGTCGCGCGCAGGAGAGAATGTTGTTGGTGAGGAATTCGTACTCGAATTGTCGATAAATGGCATCACAACCGCGACTATTGGTAGTTTTCTGGGTTTACCAGATTTATTCAACACGGAAACAGGTCGGTCTGGAATCGGGCGATTCGGACTTATGGACGGCGCGGGATTCTTCTCTTATTTCGGACTTTTCCCTCCCGAACCCTCCGCCTGGGAGAAATACTATTTAGGATGGGTCGATCCTATCGACATTTCGGATGTGGTCGATAATTCCGGTACTGTTTCGCTAACTGCTCCCACTGCGATGGCGCCCGGCACCGTGGCCATGCTTCCCATCTCGACCGACGAATACTTCCTCATTGAAAACCGCATTCGGGATCCGCAAGAGAATGGTGTAACGTTTACCATCCGCCGCCCCGACGGATCGATCGAAACCGTAACCATAGCGCGGGACGAAGAACGACTCGATCCCTTTAATTTTAGTGAAATTGGTGAAATTTTGCCCTCTGGTGTGGTAATTGATGTAAGTCATTTCGACTGGAGCTTGCCCGGCGGACTGGATGCTGGCGAAGATCGCACCGTTGGCACTGATGATGACCGTTTTTTGAACGGAGGTATACTTATTTGGCACATCGACGATCAAATTATCCGCTCTAGAATCGACGACAATGCAATTAATAACGATCCTTTGCGGCGTGGTGTGAAATTGGTTGAAGCCGATGCAGCACAGGATATTGGTCGTCCGGCTGGAGGTGTAACCCAATACGACCAGGGAGCACCGTTCGACTTTTGGTGGTCTGGAAATGATTTTACGGTAATCACGTTGAATGGTCAGCGAATTGTGCTTTATGAAAACCGGTTCGGAGACGATACACGTCCAAATAACCGTAGTAACAGCGGCGCACGGACCTATTTCGAATTTTATGACTTCTCCGATAATCAGGTTGAAGCTACGTTTCAGACCCGACGCGTGCTGGATGTACCCGGGTTTCAACCGGTAACTTTGCCCGTTTCGCATGCTGGTCAGGAGTTATGGCAAACAACAGAATCATCGGCGAGTTATCCGCTATCGTTGACTCCGTTCACTAGCGGGACAGACACCGTAATCGTGGTTCCGAGCGACCTGGGAATCGGGTACATCAACCCTCAAACCGGCACATTCGAAAACATTCCTTTTTCTAAGCCTATGCAGCCCCTCATGGGTGCGAATGGATTTACAGCTGGCGGAAACAACTTCGCTGGCGGAACTACCACTTCTGAACTTCGCGGTTTTATCTGGAATTCGGTCACGGGCGGATTCGTCAACTCCTGGACGAACGACGACATCGAACCAGTTGGGTTACTAAGTAGATACGTATCCGCCAACAATGAAATTGAACTCACCCGCACTCCGTTTAGAATCAACGAATCAGATGGTACTCTGGCAGTAGATCGCGGAATTAGCTACCAGACAACCTCAAACGATATCGGATCTTTACGCGACGATGCTACCGTTTTCAACGCAACAGAACCCGTTTTCAATCTGAATTCTACAGAATCCGGCGCGGCTCGGTTGTACTTGGCTACGGTTAGTCCGGGAATTGATAACAATCCAGTATTCATACTTTGGTCAACTGAAAGAGTGGTCGTTTTCGAAGCTGAAACTGGAAATATTCTTTCCGAATTCGATGCTTCGGATATAAGCTGGCCGATTTTGGCCGACTTCTCGGGCGATGGCAGAGCCGACATCATTTACACAAACCTGGCCGAAAACACCATCGAAGCCCGCAATCTACAAGGTGCATTTCTCGACGGATTTCCGATCGCAGCCACAGAAAACATCCAATTCACCGGAACTCCGCTAGTTATTGAAGCCTCGAACGACCTCGAAGCCTTCTTAATAGCACCCATCACCGATTCGTACAGCGTTTCACTGCAGATCCGCGGCAAAAGCAACCTCAGACAGCCAATCGAGAATCTGCTAGTCGGATCAGATCGTGAGGACGTGTCCCCAATTCAGCCCGTGGTAATTGACGGAATCATATACGCTGTTTCACCATCGGGTGACATGCGAGCCTGGAAAATGGTCGATCGACCAGATGCTCCCTCCGCATACATTTTCGGAGATCCTCTTCAAAACATCGTATGGCGCGACCTTGGCGAGTACACCTCAACCAACGAAAATGAGCTGTTAATCGCGCGTGAAACGTACAACTGGCCAAATCCGGCGAACGAGAATACCAATATTCGGTTCATGACAACCTCCGAATCGGAAGTGACCATCACCGTAATCGGTTACAGCGGACAAAAACTCTACGAAAGCCGCCATTCTACGCAGGGAAGCATTCCTCAGGAAATACAACTGAACACATCGGCTTGGAGCAATGGTGTTTATTTCGCACGGGTAACGGCGCGATCGAACGGAAAAACCGAGCATAAAGTGATTACAATGGTGGTAATTAGATGATTAAAAAAAGCAGACTTTCCGCTTTAGTAATATTGATTTCGGTTTTAGCGCCCGTTTTTGTGGCTGAAGCGCAGTTTCGGGATCCTCAGTTTTATGATTATCCTCAAAATCACATCGAGTGGTACACCATCGAAAGCGAGCACTTTCTGGTGCATTTTCAGGAGGGAAATAGTCGTCCGGCCCAGGTAACCTCGCGAATCGCTGAGGAAATTTATCCGGATGTGACCGCTTTATACGACCATGAGCCCGACACCAAAATCAGTATCGTCCTGAACGATAGACTCGATTATGCCACCGGAGCTGCCTTTTTCTTAGATAACAAAATCGAAATCTGGCTACCGGCGCTCGATAATCCACTTCGGGGAACGCACGATTGGCTTCGAAATGTAATCACGCACGAATTTGTGCACATCATTCAGCTGCAGGCATCACTGAAAGGATCACGACGAAGTGCCATCACCTATCTGCAGTGGCTCAGTTACGAAGATGTACGCCGGCCGGATGTACTATATGGTTACCCAAGTGGCATAATCAGCTATCCGCTTTCCAAAGTCGGACTACCCGCCTGGCTGGCCGAAGGTACTGCTCAATATCAGCGTAGTACGATATTTTACGACTATTGGGACTCGCACCGCGACATGATTCTTCGAACTCGTGTGCTCGACGACAGCTATTTAAGTCTCGAAGTTATGGGCACATTCGCGTCGAAAACTAGCATCGAGCGCGAAGTGACGTACAATCAGGGTTTTGCTTTCACCAATTATCTGGCCAGTACTTACGGAGAGCAAGTGCTTAACGACATCTCCCGGGCATTTAGCCGCCGAGGCGTGTACGACGTAAATAAAGCCATCCGAATTGCCACCGACAAGAGTGGTCACGATGTTTTCGATGAGTGGATAGCTTCGCTAAAAGCACATTATGAGCCTCAGATTGAATCACGATCCTTCACCAACGCCGAGTTTGTAGAACCAGACGGATTTTACAACTTCTTCCCGACTTTATCCCCAGACGGAACCGAACTCGCCTACTTATCGAATCGTGGACGCGAAGATGCCCGAGTGCTGCTCTACATCCGAGATCTGAAAACAGGCGAACTCGAGGAAGTCACCGACACGCCGATTCAGGCCAGTTTACTCGGCGGATTCACCCTCAGCTGCGGACTCGATCTCGAACCTGAAATCCGATTTATCCAAAATTCGTTTAGCTTTTTGCCGGATGGGGACCAAATTCTGTACAATCGTATCCGCGAAACGCGCTACGGAGAGCCCTATAACGACATCTATCTGCACAGTCGCGAATCCAAGAAAAGCACGCGATTAAGCTCGGGAGCCCGACTCACCGAGCCAGCCGTAAGTCCGGATGGCAGCACCATCTCTGCGCTTATTCGCGAAGATGGCATCCTAAATATCGTACTCATCGATCTGGAATCGGCTAAAAACGAAGAAATCACGTCGATTGCAAGCGATGGTGTTCAACGCGTTACCAGTTATTCGAGCGGAGAGCAGGTCTACCGCCCTGTCTGGCATCCCGACGGATCCAAACTCTACTTTGCCTGGTCGGGCCGCGGACATCGCAGCATTCGTAGTGTCGACCTGGAAACCGGCGCCGTTACCACCCTCCTCGCTGACGAACGAATCGATTATCGAGATCCGCACATCAGCAAAGATGGGGATTCGCTTTATTTCAGCTCCGACAAAGACGGCATTTTCAACATCTATGCGATGGATTTGACGAGTAACTCGGTGCGTCAGCTAACATCAGTTTTAGGAGGCGCATTTATGCCTCATACCGATGCAGATGGGAATCTGTACTACGCAGAATACCTGGCTGAGGGATATAAAATCGCGAAACTTCCCGTCGATGACTTCGCAGTAAAAAATGAAGTGGCGAGTTCAAACCAAGACCAACCTGTAAATAGTGGCGTTACGAGCTCGAATCAGCCTGAAAATCCGAGCCAAAATATTGGAGGAAGCTCAAACTCTACTGAGTCGACAGTTTCCGTACAAATTGGCGTTACAAGTACAAC
>JAIUMT010000267.1 GCA_022565415.1 Balneolales bacterium
ATGATGAATCTTACCTTGAAAATATAAGCGACTTCACGACAATATCGAAACGAAGAGTCGGGGAAATACTCTTAATCTTACTGCTCTATTTAATTCATTTCCCGGAATCTTGTCGACTTTCTTTATGAAACCGTGTGTTGCAATAACTAAGGTCTCTTTGCTATCTGTTTTATCCCAAAATGCAAGTAGTCGAATTTGAAGCCCTGCCTGAATTCCCCTACCACGGCCGCTCGCTGCCTCCAAATAACCCTGTCTTCGGATCCAAATACCGATATTCGCCATCTACCCGAATCCACCGCAGCGGTCGTCGCCTCGCATCCTCCATCAAATCCACATGCACGCCCATCGCCGGCCGCCGCTCCCCATCCCGATACGTCAAATTCCAATCGAAATACATCCCAACGCCCAAAAACGGCCACACCGTCGCCACATTCCACAAGTGTTCGGGCTGAAGCGGCCGCTGCATCCATCCGCCCGGCTCAAATAAAATCACATCCAACGCAACACCTTTTCCATGCGCTCTTGTTGGATGATTACGGTAGGCGGAGGTAATCAATGTCGGACATCCGTGCCAGTCGCGCCACTGAAGAAAGCTTTTCAGAAAGCCGATTTTGATATGATGCGCTCCGGCTCCAAATTCATCGGCGCGAAAACGACCCGATGCTTCTAATAGTTTGAGTTGTCTTGATGTCATAGCAAATCAATTTTAGAGTATTAGATGAGCCTTGGTCGAAAGTGCGGACAAAAATCGCAGTTTACGGAAATTGTTTAATGCTACGAGTTCATTGCAAGAACGATCGAAGATCGACTCACATTAGAACTTCTAAAAAACGCTATCTCGAAAACGGCACTTAATTAATCCAGTAGAGAAATATGGCTAATTTAAAGAGTCGTCCAAATTCCCCTAACTTAATAACAACCAAGACTATATTAAGCACCCAATTTACCAATCCCCACCAAAAAGTCAAGTCACAACTTCTTTTCCCGATCGAACGTCAACTTGAAATAAAGTAGCAAAAACACCAGCATCAACGTGATCGAATTCGCCGCAATAATCGGAACATCGCCGATCATAAGGCCGTAAATCAGCCATAAAGTAATGCCCAGCGCGAAAACCAGGAACATTCCCAGCGACAAATCCCGGGCTGTGCGCGCCTTCCAGGTTTTCACGACCTGAGGCATAAACGCGATTGTTGTGCATGTAGCGGCCATCAATCCGATCGCTGTTGATAAGGTAAATTCCATGATAAAAAAACTGATTAATTCGTGAGGATTCCCCGGTACGGACGCCAAATAACAGATACCTGCACATGAATATTCGATGCATCCCGGAACTGCAATATAGGCTCAAAAGCATTCCCGTTTCCATCAATCGCCGGCAAATCCGATTCATCTCGAAACCCGACATAAAACTGATTTTGTATGTTCGTTCGGTACACTCCGGCTTTGATATCAACCGTACGACGCACAAAACTGCGCTGAAGATAAAATCCGGCGGTCATCGACAATTCCTGACGACTTTGCCTGTCGATATTATCATACATCGATAAAAACGCAACGCGGTTTCCGCGGATGAATTCACCCATGAGTCCCATGTCGACACCGGCTTTCGAGCGTTGCAATGCCGCAAACCAACCCGTGCTCCCGAGCCCAACCGACGATCCGAGTCCGCGACCGCGATGCGAATAACCGTGCCTAACCGAACCATGTGTATAGAATCTCAGATCGTACGGACTCTGACCCGCTCTCCACAACCGCACCCTACTCGTCGACGTGTTGATAATATCCACGATTTCCGCGCTAAGCGACCACATCGAACCCTGATCTACCTCCGGACGAAACACTTTGTGAAATCCCAGCATGTAGGCCCGGGCGTGATTCGGTTGAAGGTAAAAATCGCGGATGTCGGCGGCATGATCCGTTCGGCCAAACTCCCCATAAAACGTCGTTTCAGAATTGGGGAAATGCCATGAAAAATACACCGAAGCACGCTGATCGTCGGGTAAGCTACCATCGCCTAAACTGCCTGTATCTTGTGGCAGACTCTCTTTTTGAAACGGCTGGAAGAGTGGAAAATAATCCGACCGGCTGTTCAAATCGCTGGCCCGAAGATGAAATGCACGAACCATCCCAAGATGAAGTCCCGGGGCGAATCGAGGCTCAAAATCGACCACCAGAGCCGTGAGAAAGCGCCAATCATCCAGATACTCGGCTTCGTTGTAATACGATCGCTCCAACCGCGCGGCCACATACTGAAACTGAACCCCGCCAATGCCGATATTCAGCGGACGATTCGTGTGCAATGTCGCATGCTGAAACCCCGGAGCGTTGTTCGTCATCAACAAACTGTGCCTCCGCCCGGGACCCCACCACAAATTCTGATTACTCACGCCCGCCGAAATAGGTCCGAGCATCACCTTAGCCCAGGTTTCGCCCCAGTACCAACGATTGTAGGCCGAAGAATCCATCCGAGCCGGATTGTCAAAATTCCCAAATGCAGCGATATACCGCGATCGCTCGGCGCCGGAGAGCACGTCCCGACCTGTATCAAAATCCCGATTCTGAGCATTCACCCAAATTGGTGCCAATTGCACATCAAAAATAAGCCATCGGGCCGAAAATCCGCCCGAAAACGACTGTGTGTAACCACGCCCCGACCAAACCGGACCGCTATTCGCGCCCCAGGCAAAATCCGAATTATACTGCGTTCCAGAAGTAAATGGCATGAGGTACACCTCCGGACGGGCAAACTCCCGCAGCCAATAGTCTGAGCCACGCGTGTCGCCGGGATCCCGCTCAAATCCGAGCCTTCCGAAAGTCTGA
This sequence comes from Balneolales bacterium, assembly GCA_022565415.1. GTDB lineage: Bacteria > Bacteroidota > Rhodothermia > Balneolales > HLUCCA01 > HLUCCA01. The sequence continues at coordinate 2,824 of JAIUMT010000267.1, forward strand.
CGATGCAGCGAAGCCCTCCACGACTCGGGATAAAGCAAGTGCGACAGCTCCCGGGCGTTGGAAGGATGCAGCGAAAGCGAATCCTCCGGATGGATGTGAAACACGCGGGTAAGTGGCACAGCGGCGCCCGTGAACTCATGCAACGTCCCGGGCGACTGAGCCATAGTTCCCTCAGGAATCATCATCAGCATGATGAAACCAACCATCGCAACCGGAATTAATCTAAAATTTCGCATCACAGAATATAGAAAAAAGTTGATGAAATATGAGGGGCACTTTGGGATGTAATTCTGCCAGAATCCGAAGATTTCTGCCACAACGGGGGTGGAATTCAAAAATACATGAACGATGGTTTCACATAAAAGACCACCGCAAATACAACTACATCAAAAAATCACCTGCAGCGATTCAATACATTGCCAGAATAATGGCATAATTACCTACTTCTAGGTATTGCCACCCATCCGCCTGAACAATATTATTCAGGAGTGTCGATAAAAAATTTTTATTACTTGTGTACTCGCATTATTATGACCCCGTCCGTTTAGAATGTTTTCTTACTTGGAACACAATGATTTACACAATAATCTGCTGACCTGCCTCAGCGAAAATTTCTTCTTTCAGCTTGTTTAAGCCAATCACCATTATTCCCAGCATTTTAACATGATGAGAAAAAAGCGTCAATACTCTGCCTTTATAAATAGAATAGGAATAGGCATCAGTTTATGTCTGTGCCTGATACTTGCTCTGCCACCCGAAAGTACGGCCCAAAGTTCTGATACCCGAACTGTACAGATAACGTGGCCCGCAGGTGACCGAAACAACAACGGTTTTACTTCGGCTTCAATTAGCATGCGCTATCAGTTCCGTAACTGTTTCGGCGAAGTAAGTATTATATACCTGCTCGACAGTAACTCCCTGAATACCAGCAATCAGTACTGGTTTAACGGAGAGATTCGAACCGTGCCAAATGATCGACTCCCAGAGAATCGAAGCAGCATTTCATTCAGCGGACGTGTTACCGCGCCGGGAGGAAGAAATGTGGGCCAGTTCCGAGACGATTACGCCGGTTCGTTGGCAGGTTTCGGGTGTTTCGGTCAGCAAAGCAGAGTTGCTTATTTTCGGGATACGGCCCCAAATGCTGATACGGAGGAACTGAGAGAGCAATTTTTACGAAGTCTATCGTTGTCTGCCAATCGTCCCGATGGCCCGCTATCACAAAGAGAAGTTGAAGCCTACTTCAACCGCATCGACCGCGAAGAACGTCAGCGGATACAACAGGAGGAACGGGAGCGAGCCCGGGCTGAGCGAGAGGCAGAATTAGAACGCCAGCGCGAGGAAAGGGAACGTCAGGCTGCAGAGCGTGAGCGCGAGCGCGAAAGAGAACGAGAAGCCCGTGCGGGCGTTGGTGGAACAGGTGCCGGAGCGGGCGCAGCTGGTACCGGGTCAACAGGGAGATCGCCAAGATCCGGGTCAGACGACGATTCGGACACCTCCACAGAAGCCACTAGCTCAGAAGATACCAGCGATGCGTTTGATCGGGCACGTGCCGAAGCTCAGGTAGCAGAGGCACAGGCAGCCGCAGATCGACAACAAGTCCGGTCCCGACAATCGGCAGAAATCACCGGCGCTGCCATCTTCTTACACTTTTTTATCGGCAGGATTATCTATTCAGATATAGGTCGAGAAATACCAGAAAGCCATTACGTAACACCGGGACCGGCCGTTATTTTCAATGTTGGTTACGGATTAAGCTCTGTTCCCACGTTCTACAACCGGAATATGAATGGCGAAGAACGAACAACGAATCATGCAAGCACCACATTCGACTTGGGATTAATGTTAGAATTCTACCCTTATTTCAGTAAAAATATGGGATACAAATTCGACCTTAACTTCCATGTAGGACATGGCCTCCTCATCCAGGATTTTTCCTTCACCGCAGGTGGGGGTTTACATGGTTACTTAGG
>JAIUMT010000268.1 GCA_022565415.1 Balneolales bacterium
ATATCATTATAACGTATGGTGCTGAGCTACAATGCAACGAAAACAACCACCTACTTCTCCATATCCGACAATAAAATTATCAGCGCAGCGGTCGATACCTGAATTTCCCTCACCGAATACACCAGCGATACGGCCAGTAATATTAAACTAATGCCCATGGTAGCATTAGCAACCAGGTTATACCCCGCAAAAATGGCAAACATGCACACCACACTCAGCAAAAGACTCACGATGCCATACAACTGCATGTCTTTTATGAGGCGAACTCTGTAGCGAAGGTTTTGAATCTGACTAAAAACCTCAGGCTTCGGATTATCTTTATAGCCCGAATGCAGCTGCCTGATGAGGTTCGCAATGGTTAGAAACCGGTTCGTGTAAGCTAAAAGAAGTAAGGATATTGCGGGAAACAGCAGTGCTGGTGTCGAAATATTTAAGTCCATCATGATAGTGATGTTACAGTTAACCTCATATTGGTAAAAAAATGTTGAGCAATCGAGAATCCGACGTTTAAAATAGTATATTTTCGCTGGTTACTTGGAAAATCGAATGTGTCTTTCCAATATATACTTAATTAATTCGAGACCGAAGATAATTTTGCTGCTCTAAAACTCACGTGCGGTTTGAAATGGCCTACAAAAAATTCGGATTCGTCTACGACTCAATACTATCACACATAAATTACGACTCCATGCATTTTTCTCTAAAATCATTATCCCTGATTTTGGTTTCTGCTACAATGCTCAGCGGATGCGCATTGTTTGGGAAGTCAACATCATCAGATGATGCTCCCGCAGTTCGAGCTACGTCTCCGGCTGCCGCAGCTGCCGCCAGACGCGGCGCAGCAGGTGCTACCGAAATCAAAAAATTCAGCGATGTAATCAAGTCTTCTTTCGATAAGGATGAAGGCATGTTCACCGTTTACAAAGACGATAACAAGTACTACTACGAAATTCCGGATTCACTTTTGGGTCGTGAAATGCTGATGCTTTCGCGTATTGCCCGTACCGCCGATGGTATCGGTTATGGAGGTGAGGTGCTCAACAACCAAACTCTGCGTTTCGAACGACGCGATAAGCAAATTCTGCTTCGGGTTGTTTCGTACAACAACGTGGCCGCAGATTCACTTCCAGTTGCCGAAGCTGTTCGGAACTCGAATTTCGAACCGATTATTATGTCGTTCAATATTGAGGCGTATAATGCAGATTCTACAGGTACTGTTATTGAGGTAACCCCTCTGTTTGCAACTGATGTTCCTGCACTCGGACTTCAGCAAAACAGACGAACTCAGTTTCAGGTTCGTCGTTTGGATCCAAGCAGATCATTCATTGAAAGTGTTCGCAGTTTCCCAACTAACATCGAAACACGAAAGCTGGTGACCTACGAAGCTGGCCGACCTCCATCAAACTCTCAAACCGGTGCAATTACACTCGAAATCAATCACAGTATGTATTTGTTGCCGGAAGAGCCGATGCAAACCCGTGAGTTGGATGAGCGTGTGAATTACTTCGCGATGTCTCAGGTCGATTTTGGAAGCGATGTACACCGTGCCGAAAGTGTTCGAAATATTGTCCGATGGAGACTCGAGCCGAAAGATCCCGAAGCATACGAGCTTTGGCGACAAGGATTGGGCGGACCAGTTGAGCCCATCAAGCCAATTATCTTTTATGTCGATCCTGCAACCCCGGAAAAATACCGCAAGTGGTTGGCTATGGGTGTAGACGACTGGCAAGTTGCCTTCGAAGCAGCCGGATTCAAAAACGCGATTATGGGCAAAATGGCCCCTACGCCCGAAGAAGATCCTGATTTCAGTCCCGAAGATGCGCGCTACACTATGATTCGTTACTTCGCATCACCGATCCAAAATGCATATGGACCGCACGTTCGCGATCCGCGCTCTGGCGAAATCTTGACATCCTCAATCGGATGGTATCATAATGTGATGAACTTGCTGCGAAACTGGTACTTCATCCAGACTGCAGCGGCAAATCCTGAAGCCAGAAAAGTTGATATGGACGACGATGTGATGGGTGAATTGGTACGATTTGTGTCTGCACACGAAGTTGGCCACACCCTCGGACTTCCGCACAACTTCGGATCTTCCTATGCTTATTCTGTCGATTCGCTACGATCACCAACGTTTACGGCAAATCACGGAACAGCTCCATCCATCATGGATTATGCCCGATTTAACTACATCGCTCAACCTGGCGATGGCGTTACCAATTTCTATCCGCAAGTTGGTGAGTACGATATATGGTCAGTTCAGTGGGGTTATACCTGGTTCGGTGATAAGCCAAAATCAGATCAGAAGAAAACGCTGAACGAGTGGGTTATTGAGCGTGCTGATGATCCTCGTTATTTCTTCGGTCGTCAGACATCCGGACGAATCGATCCGAGATCGCAAAACGAAGATCTTGGTGATGATGCCATGCGCGCCAGTTACTATGGATTGAAAAATCTTGAAGTAATTACTGATAATCTGGTTGAGTGGGTTGCCCGCGATGGCGACGATTTCTCGCATCTAAGTGAACTTTACGGACAAATTATCGCCCAATGGGGTCGCTATATGGGGCACGTTGCCTCGAATATCGGTGGCGTTTATGAAGATGACAAAACCTTCGAGCAGGCCGGAGCTGTTTACACCCCGGTAGAGCGCGAAATTCAGAAAAGAGCGATGGCATTCCTAGACGAATACGCTTTCAGCTCGCCAACATGGGTATTGAACGAAGACATTCTCGGACGTGTAAATCAGGCCACGTTTGTTGAGACGCTTCGTGGTCAGCAGGTGGCCGTGTTGAATAATATTGCCAGTCCGCACCGCCTAGCCCGATTGATCGAGTATGAGCGCCGGGCGCAAGGTACGTACTCGGCATTCGAGTTCATGGATGATCTTCGCGGAAGCATCTTCAAAGAGTTGCGTGGTAACTCGGCGATTGATGTTCACCGTCGCAACTTGCAGCGTGCATACGTTGAGCGAATGGAGTTTCTGATGACACAAGAGACACCGAATGCGAGTGGTTTTGCTGCTGCGTTCCTCGGATTGACGCAAATTAATGTGAGTCAGTCTGATATTCGCCCGATTGCACGAGAGCAATTAGAGACGTTGAAGCGGGATGTGACTCGTGCGAAAGCTCGTACCAATGATCGTGCTACGCGCGTTCACCTGAATGACCTTGAGCGACGAATTGACAATGTTTTGGATCCTAAGTAGGAATCCGATTCTGTCCCAAAACCTTCAATTTTTTTGAGGACGAGATATTCGATTATATAAAAAAGCCCGGTTGCTGAAAAGTAGCCGGGCTTTTTTTGTTGGGAAAATTGGATCGTATTAGCGTTTTTTAGCAGTTGCAATCCAGTCTGAATTGCTTCCTTGATATTTTTATAGCGTCCTGTTGAAACCTGATTTTGAACAAAGTGATCGAAGTAGTTTCCTAATGAAGAAGTCATCAACCAGTTACTTTTTGATCCAACTACGTCTTCACCTAGTCGCCAAATCGTCAAGAACCACATCAACCATCTACATCATCAACGAAAATGACCAATCCGGCTGCGAGAATCCAGCTTAGCCCGCCTAAAATCAGGGCATAAATGGCTTGTCCACCGAACAGGGATCCAACAATAAACCCAAGTATGGATGCGGCTAGAATCTGAGGCAATACGATGAAAAAGTTGAAGATCCCCATGTAAACGCCCATTTTGTTTGCGGGAAGCGATCCCGCCAGAATCGCGTACGGCATCGACAGAATACTGGCCCAGGCCAGACCCACTCCCACCATCGAAACCAGCATCATCAGCGGACTGCTGATGAAATAAATTGATATTAGTCCCGCTGCGCCAACGACTAAAGAAATGGCGTGGGTTGTTTTCCGATTGGTATATCCGGCGATTACCGGCAGCAGGAATGCGACCAACGCCGCGAAGCCATTGTAAATACCGAACGACACACCGACCCAGTCCGCCCCTTCATTATACTCCTTCTCGATACGCTGAAGGGTACTCCTCATTCCTTCGGTCAGCTCAACCCGGCCCTCCTCAAGGAAAAAGTTCACAATACGCATGTTTGCAGTAACATTTGACTGACCCGCATCCAGCTGCTGCTGAAAAACCTGAAGATCTTCCTGAATTCGAGGCAATCGGTTGTACCAATCGGCATCCGTCTGATCAACCAAAGCGCCCGCGGCAACCGAGAGCTCAGACACCTCGGGTGCACCCATTTTCATATCGTAAATATGGGTTGTTACCGCAGAAGTAGTGTAAATCCACATGGCAAACAGTGCAAACCACGAGAAAAACTGAACAATGGCCAGCTGTTTCATAGTTTTGGGCATCATGTAGAGGTCATCGAAAATAATGACGAATCCGTTGCGCTGACCGCGTTTCTGAAGTAGGCCCTATATCACCAGAACCAGTCCTATCAGGCCAATTCCGGCCGTCAGGATGTAAAGTTCTTGCTCAAAACTGCCAACATAGACGATCGCCGACAGGATGGTACCGACAATCATCAGAATGGGTCCGTGCACCAATTTAGGTTTTGCCATTTCGTCGGCGGGAAGCTCAGGACGAACAAACTTGTCTTCAATGCCGAGTTCCTTAATTTCATGTTCCTCAAAAGCTTTGAGCTGTTCCGGACTATACTCTTTGGTTCTGATGATGGTCCACATTACGGCGGCGAAGAAAATCGCCCCTCCGAAATAGAACGAGAATTTAACTGAATCGGGGATGACGCCTTCGGGCGCGGTGTTGGAAATATTGAACCAGTTGGTCATCATCCACGGGA
>JAIUMT010000269.1 GCA_022565415.1 Balneolales bacterium
AAGTTGGCATAACAAGCGTTTCAAGCTGACTCGCCTCACGGGCGATGGTTGGTTCAAAGTTTGCTAAAAAGGGCAAAGTCTTTAACTTTATCCATCAGGCTTCGCAGCTTAAACGCAAGGCCGTTATAAAGCGGAAGACATCCCCTAAACACTTTACCAAATAAAGCAGAATGCATCACAAAACATTCGTTCAATCCTCGAATTAATAATCTTGATTTGCGTTTAGAGTATTCGCAAATTCACTATCTCTCACTTGATTGAAATGCAAAAAACATCACTAATAATCCTGCTCCTGATTTTCAATAACACCTTCGGATTTGTGGGAGATCCTACCGATTCGATTATTGCTGAGTTTAAAGCTGAAATGATCGAGAAAGGTATTAGTGACTTCTTCATACTCAAAAAAATACAGCATGGCACTTTTCGATTAATTGATACTGAAGACCCCAAAAGTTGTAAAGTCGTAACGGGTTATTTTGAGATGTACGGGTTTTGGCTCGAAGAAAATGAAGCATGGATAAAAAAGTATGACAATTGCGGCGAGTTCAATACTATAAAGCTACCTGACGCAAAGGCCATGGAATACTATTTGAGTAACTTAGTTGAAATTAGAAATAATGAAGTAGGAATGTTTAAGCCCAGACCAGATAGTATTGCGAACGGTGAGATCATTACATTCTTTTCTATGGAAACACATACACCATTAAGATTTTATTGGTTTTTCCAAGAATCTAACCAGTTTGAAAAGTTTATAGACAAATTTAATTTAACAACTGCTGAAGATCATGTAAACTTAAACTATGAATCGAATAATAATCTAGCAATTGTCAAATTGAATTCAATCTCCGAAGCAATTATCGACAGTTTGAATAAGAGTCAAGTGTTCTATCGCTAGTGGTCGAAAACATTCATAACCGCTTTATAACAAGCGTTTCCTGCTGACGTTTAAGCCTTTGTTGTCTTATATTCATGCATGGTTGCCACGCAGCAGAAACGCGAGACCGTTATGCTCTATAAACCTAAATCAACTTGTTTAAACAAATGAAAATTAATTTTAAAGGAGATAAAAACCGGCTACAGGATTTTATCTCAATGTTTGTTTCGCATGCATTCTTGGATGCATGTGATCAATTATATAGTAATAAAATTGACGGAGCCGACTTGTACTATAAATGGTATGAGATTATACCTGTATTGTTTACTGCTTCACATATTTTCTGTAGAAAGTATCTTTCTGATCAGGATATGGCAAATCTAGATGATGCAATAAAATATTGTATCTTTAATACTACTAATCCAAATGGATATCACTATAAATTCTCAATTAAGGAATTTAAAGATTCATTACGAGATCTTCCAGACTTTGATAGGCTAAGTGAAATAGTTTTCATTAGTTATACTAACTATACTAGAATTGCCGGGAATTTTACTGATCATGAGCTTGCTGAATGTGAAGCTATTATGTCAAAACGTATGAGTGAGGTAGAGGGTGATTATGCAAATACACAGTTTTTATTACGGAGAGTGCTTCAAGAAGCAATTCGTCACGTTAAATAAAAAAAGGACTTGAATATTTCTAGTACATTATGTTTTATAAATTGATAATGGACGAACATGAAATTAGAAAAATTGCTACTAGATTTCGTGAGGCTATAGAAAAGTGTAATTTAACTTCTGGACATGTTGGGCAAGAAGCATTTTCAAGAATGAAAAATTTTCCGCATTGTACATGTAATGAGGTTTCTACTCTACTTGGGCTTTACTTAGTTCATAAATACAATTTTAGTTCCCTAATTAATTATTCAGGTCAAGTTGAACTTGGAGAAAAATGGCTTGGTACTCATTCTTGGTTACAATCTGGAAATATAGTAATTGATATTACTGCGGATCAGTTTCCAATGGCAAATTGCAAAGTAATTGTAACAAAAGAGAGTGAATTCCATAAAAATTATATTAAACAACAGTTTATATTGACTGAAAATTTTAGTTTTGAAGATCAACCTGACTGGATTATAAATATATATGAGGAAATAAATGCAGTTATATATAAAATGTAGTGATATCTATATTAATTTAAGTATTGGATTTAATGATCATAAACCTTGCTTTTGAGCATAACAAGCATTTCATGCTGACGTGTAAGCGATTGTTGCTTATATTCAGGCATGGTCGCCACGCAGCAGAAATGCCAGACCGTTATGTTGCAGCTTCTAATACTAAATTAGACGTTTAAAAAGCGATATTAAGAGAGCGTAACGAATTATTTGGATTAAAGAATTCTAATATTTAGTTTGTTGATAGTTATCAAAGACTTTTATGATTCCTAAGAGTTTTTGTTGTTTTTATCTCGGGTCAATAAATATCTATGCATAAAGATACGATTGGACGAGCTTTTCAGCTACTACCCTTTACCCGCTCAATTTGGAGGTTTTATTTAGGCAATAAAAACATGACCCTTTAAAATTTGAAGGTAAACCTAAATAGAGAAATTATGTGTTCAATTCAGAGCAAAAAATGTGAGAAAATATTGATATTAATTCCAAAAAAATCAAAGACAAGAATTTTAGCAATTTTTATCTTTCTAAGTCTATTGTCTTGCAATACTACTAATACCGGAGACCACAATGGAGCCTCTGATATTTTCGGTGCTTGGCGTTTAGAATCCATTGAGTACCAGACAGGAGAAACATTAAAACCCACTAATGATCAATTGTACTGGATCTACTTTAGGGAAGATATCATAGAAGCAGAAGGTGGATTACACTATTTGATTAATGGTGGCGCGTACTGTAATTGGAGCGAAGGCTGGTTTGACTATACAGAAGATAAAAGTATTGAAATTACTTTTATATGTGAACGCCTTGTCTGTGGTATAGCCACTGAATACTGCACAGCTGTCAATACCAGCCGTCAATTTTCATTTACCAAAGAGAAATTGTTGATGCACTTTGATTCAGTTGTCTTTGGAAAAGGAGTAATCATACTAAAGCCTTACAAACCATAACATATGGAGGAGATATGAAAAAACTAATAATTGTAATATTTTTAATAATACCTCTTTTAAGAACGACATCTGCACATGCGCAGAGTGATAGACAGGATGCGGGTTTTATTGTCATGTATAACCCTGAAGTAAACGTTAATGATATCAGAACAAAAGAAATATTTAGACAAGATTCCGGAGTTCGAATTGTTGAATACTTTGAACATCTCGGAATTTGGCACATAGTCTTTGATTCGAGTCGAAAATCCGAAGATGCAGTTCTGACTCTATTAAAAAACGACCCCACAGTAATAAATGCCAATCCGGTGCGCAACAGAGTTACGATCCGCTCAGCCATTCCCGATGACACAGATTTTGACAGTCAATGGGCATTGCACAATACCGGTCAAACAGGAGGTACCGCCGGTGCTGATATTAAGGCATTAAATGTTTGGGATATTACAAAAGGCAATAGCTGAGGTATCCATACTCCAACAATTGCTGTCGTTGACGGAGGTTTTCAGCAAGATCATCCCGATCTCGGGTTTCTATCAGGTGGATATAATGCCTACGATGATTCGTACACACTACCTGTAAGTAATCACGGCACGCATGTATCCGGAATTTTGGGAGCCAAAGGTAATAATTCAATTGGAATTACTGGGATTAATTGGGATACTGATATATTTGCTGTTGCCGGTTCTTCTGGAAGCGAAACCATTGTTCTTCGGGCTTATAATCATTTGTTAGGACTTCGAAAACAATATAATTCTAGCGGAGGCACCTCTGGTCGTTATATTGTAGCTACAAACAGTTCTTTTGGAGTGGATGAAGGGGATCCCGCCAATTATCCTTATTGGTGTGCTGCCTATGATTCAATGGGCGTTCACGGCATTTTAAGTGTAGCCGCAACTGCAAATCTCAATATTGATGTTGATACAGTAGGCGATGTACCTACCGGTTGCTCAAGTAACTACCTGATATCTGTTACGAACACGACACATACTGACGCAAGAAATTCAGGCGCAGCTTATGGAGCAAATTCCATTGACCTTGGAGCCCCTGGTACTAGTATACTATCTACCATTACATCCAATAATTACGCTTCATATACAGGTACGTCTATGGCTACGCCTCATGTTACAGGCGTTATTGGATTGGTCTATTCGATACTCCCAAGCTCTACCATTTCAAACAGCTTAACTAATCCTAGTAACCTACCATTACTAGTAAAAGATTGGATATTGAACAATACAGATCCAATATCAGCACTCTCTGGTATCACAATAACTGGCGGTCGCCTTAACGCCTTCGAAGCCGTCAAACATGCCCTTCCCATCCAGTATCCCAGCCACTTCTTTGCCCATTCGGGTACGTTTTCCATAGGTAGCGCCCATATTTATGGGGAAAGCTATTTGGAGTTTGGTACACTTTCAATTCCTTCCGATGTTGTTTCCGTAATCGACGGTGATTTCATTGGCTATGGGGCAACATGGGCCAAAGTTCAGGTCAACGGACGTCTGTTGGTTACAGAAGGAACGTCGGTCAGCGATATGGCCTTTGAAATTAAGAGTGGTGGGGAATTGATTATTGCCAAAGATGCCAACCTGTCCGGTGTTCCTATTACCGTTGAAAATGGCGCCCACATCGAAATCAGGCAAGGTGTTACACTTAATAATTCTGAAATTACGGTTAATAACGGCGGTCATCTACTTTCTAATGGGACCACATCCAATAAGATCACATTCAATGGAAAAGGGTTGGTGT
>JAIUMT010000270.1 GCA_022565415.1 Balneolales bacterium
AAGGTTGTGGGAGAAAGTTATCCGTTTGATGCGAGCAGCACCCTCATTTTACTGGCCGATAATCATAATTCCGTGAATGGAATTCGTGAGTATTGTTGCCATAAAGGCGGAAAAACGCAATATGTTCAGGTTCAATACGAGGACCTAAAAATTAACCGCGAGTTATTGCTTAATGCCTTGGCTACCGCACCCGAAAGTGATAATAAGCTGTTCGCGTTTCCGGGTCAGTCGAATGTTTCGGGCGTAAAACACGATCTGAAATGGATTAAAACCGCTCAGGATCACGGCTTTGATGTACTTTTGGATGCAGCTGCCTATGTACCTGCCAATCGCCTGGATCTCCGAACCGTGAAGCCCGATTTCGTATCGGTTTCGTTCTACAAGATTTTTGGTTATCCGACCGGGATTGGCGCCCTGCTGGTTCGAAAGGACAAATTCGACAAACTCACCAAGCCCTGGTTCGCCGGCGGAACAGTTACGATGGTCTCGGTGGCCGAACAGAAGAAGTTTTTGGCTAACGGTCACGAGCGTTACGAAGATGGCACCATCAGTTATAATATGCTTCCAGCGGTTGGAATCGGACTAGATTTCATTAACGAAATCGGCGTTGATCGTATTAATGGCAGGGTTCGCAGGTTAATCGAATATCTTTGCAGTCAGCTCAAAACCATTCAACACAGTAGCGGAAAGTCGGTTGTGCGCGTGTTCGGTCCGCAGGATTTCAGCGAACGGGGCGGGAATATCATCATGAACTTTTTCGATAAAAACGGCACGCTGATTCCGTTCGAAAAAGTGGAACAACTTGCCAACAGGCGCAAGATTTCAACACGAACCGGATGTTTTTGTAATCCTGGTATCGATGAAATTAACAATTGCGTGACCACCGACGAAATCTCGAAATACTTTATGAGTCGGGATTCGGGCAATTTCAATGATATGATCAAGTTTTTGGGCAAGATGCGTGGCGCGACCCGGATTTCCGTTGGTCTGGCGACGAGCAAGTCCGACCTGGATAGGTATCTGGAATTTGTGCGTGAATTGGTTGATCAAACTGTGGATACTTTAGATGTGGGCGAAATCGTGCCGACATGTTGAGAACCTCGATAGATCAGCAATTACAGCAACATCGAACAGTTATGACGTATTACTGACAATATCGTCAGCACTTGAAAGACTCTTAAAGATTGAACTAACCGTTTAAGTTCAACTTTGTACTCACAGCGGAAGCACGACTTTTCGCTAGCTCAACTGTTCAACAAGTAGGGCCTACTTGCGAAACCCTTTTTGAGAACTCATCAAATAGTAAAAGCAACAAACTTACCGATTCGAATCCAACCACATTGGCTTTTGCTCAATCACCTCCGCATAAACCGGACAATCGGGTTGATGTGCGCCCGGCAAATACCCAATACTCATCAAGAATTCATTCACGATTTCACCACCGGTGAACTTGAACGTCTTTTTGAACAGCTTAACCCACTCTTCTTTTGTTTTCGGATGGTGGTGCTTCAACCAGTTCTCGAAAGACCCATACTCCTTCTGCAATGTCACTATGGTTTTCGCGTTTTCGATCGCAGCATTCACCTTTAGCTTGTTTCGAATTATGCCGGCATCATTTAAAAGGCGGGTTCTGTCTGCCTCCGAATAGGCCGCGATGGTAGCTATATCGAAATTGTGATACGCTTCGCGAAAATTAGATTCTTTTTTTAGGATGATTTCCCAACTGAGTCCGGCCTGATTTATTTCCAGGATCAATCTTCCGAACAACTCGTTGTCGTTGTGGAGGGGAAATCCGTACTGAAAATCGTGGTAATTTTTATGAAAAGCTTTGCTGTTATCCGTCGTGGATTTCACATAATCGCAGTAAGACATGCTCGAAATGACTAAGATTTTCGTTCTGAGGCAAAAAAAATACCGTGAGCGAAATGCCCACGGTACTAAGATAGATACTTAGAATCGGTATCCTAAAGAAAGTCCGAAACCAATATTTTTAACCGAAGTATCTGGACTTTCGCCCTCAACATCAGGTAGAATATTTGTTAAACCGATTTGAGTATTAAGCTGCAATCCGATTCGGTTGTTAAACTCATAGCCAAACACGATTCCAACTCCTGCATCGAATGGACGGAAATAGATACCAGCTCCATCTTCTGCGCGGACATTATTGGTGAACTCAATATCTGATTCCATTGTAAGGCTTCCACCACTAATCTCGTATTGTCCTGCAACTCCGTAAGCGACGTACGGGCCACCTCCGAATGTAACAATTCCGTTACCAACAATAGGCTTATACAGGAAATTGATAGGGATTTCTACGTAGTTGATTCGGAAAAATCCGTCGGCAGGACCTTCTTCGAATCTCGCCCCTTTCGAGTTCAGAAACAGACCGGGTTGTGCATAAAAGTCGGGAGCAACGGGGACTTCAGTAAAAAGACCCACATGATAAGCTGGTTTGAGTTTTGCATCATCAACGTCGTCGCCGACAAAGTTTTGCATGTCAAAACCGACTTTTAATCCGTAAGAAACGCCCTCAGTGTTGGGTCCGTATTGTTGAGCCACAGCCGTAAACGACATGGTGGTTATGAAAATAAGTAGATAGGTAATTCGTAGTAACATATGTGTTCCTGATAATTTAGTTTTTTGCAAATAAGGCATTGTGGACAAGTCAAAAACAGGCTGTTGAAATGGCGCTTTATTTACTAAAGCATCGCGACAACAACCTGAAGTCAATTTAGTTACTTTCCGCTTCACGCTCGGCTTCGGCCACCATTTTCTCATTCGCGGTAATGAGGAATTCTACGCGTCGGTTTTGAGCACGTCCCTCTTCGGTGTCGTTGGTGTACTTCGGAGCTTCTTCTCCAAATCCGAGTGTCGTTACTCGATTACTTGCAATTCCGCCCGACTGGGTGATGTAACCGGAAACAGCGTTCGCACGACGCTCAGACAATCCTTGGTTGTATGTTGCACTTCCAGTGCTATCGGTATGACCCTGAATTTCAATATCTGTATCTGGATACTTCTTCAGGATATCGCTTAGTTTACGCAGGTTTGCACGGGCGTCATCCGACAGGTTTGCACTATCGAAACCGAACAATACATTATTGCTGAATTCGATATAAATTCCTTCGCCTACACGAACAACGTTCGCATCAGGAATGTCATTTTTGATTTCTTCGGCCTGCTTGTCCATCTGATTGCCAATAACAGCACCGGTTGCGCCGCCAACAGTAGCTCCGACCACGGTTCCGAGGGTCGCGTTACCTGAAGCATGACCAATAATATATCCGATCGCTCCACCACCGGCTGCACCAATCATGGCACCACGCTCAGTATTAGACAACGAGCTGCATCCGGCAACGATAATTATCAGAATTAAAGGAAAAGCGTATAGTTTGATATTTTTCATAGGTTTTTGTTTTGAGGAATAGGTGTATAAAATTCAATTAGTTAACAATAGTAATTTAAAACGGCATTTATACCATCTTACTTCGTTAAACAATAACCATAACGTGAAGTTCCTATCATTTATTGAAACCAATGAAATTAAAGTGAACGAAACTTGGGTGGATTTTGGTTTAGTAGCATCATCTATCTATTGACTGTCAAGACGTTACCATCCTATTACTATGCAAAAGCCCCTTCTCGTTACACTTTTCCTACTATTGCAGATATTTGTAAGTTCTCAGTTAAGTATTGCACAAAACACAGGTACGTTGTCTGGGTACGTAACCGACGCCCGAACGGGTGAGCCACTTACTGGTGCAACGGTCGCTTTGGCCGACACCCAACTCGGCGCATTCACCGATCTGGATGGCTACTACACCATTAGTCGCATTCCTCCCGGAAACTATACCGTCGTTGTAACTTACGTGGGCTACGAGCGCGAAGAACGCATCAACATCAGCATTCGAACTGCCGGAAACAGGGACATTAACTTCGAGCTGAGGGAGGCTTCGACCGAGCTGGATGAGGTCGTGGTAACGGTTAGTGAGCCTTTTCGAAACCCGGATGAGAGTCCGTTGTCGTATCGGCGTCTTTCCCCCGAAGAAATTAGCACATATCCGGCTGGAAACAGCGATATTGCCAAGGTTGTGCAATCGCTTCCGGGCGTTTCGGGGTCTGTTACCGGTTTCCGAAACGACGTGATTATACGGGGCGGGGCGCCAAACGAAAACATCTATTTTTTGGATGAGATCGAAATTCCGACGATTAACCATTTTTCGACTCAGGGTAGCGGCGGCGGACCGGCCGGACTCCTGAATGTTACTTTTTTTGATGGCGTTGAGCTGAGTACTAGCGCATTCGGAGCCGGATACGGGAATGCGCTCAGCGGTGTGTTGCAGTTTAATCAGCGCACGGGAAATGATCGGGAGTTTCGATCCAACTTCCGGGTTGGTGCTAGCGAAGCAGCCATCACCGCCGAAGGACCGCTTTTCAAGGGCGACCAAAGCGCCTCGAACACGACATTTATGGTCTCCGCACGGAGGTCGTACCTTCAGCTGTTATTTCAACTCATTGATTTACCTTTTTTACCCGATTATTGGGATTACCAGTACAAAATTAACCACAATATCGACCGACGAAATCAGATCTATCTAACCGGCGTGGGTTCTATCGACAACACCAGCATCAATGTGCCGTCTGATGCCAGTCCCGAACAGCAAACCGTTCTTGAGCAAATTCCAATTATTCGTCAACAAACGAATA
>JAIUMT010000271.1 GCA_022565415.1 Balneolales bacterium
AAGTCTCTCAAAAGAAGTCTATCGATTTTTTGGCATACTACGAATTGCCGAGACCGTCGTTGTTTTTTTAGAGATAGACACAGGGCATATACCAAATTTTTCCTTTTATAGGCGCTATGGAAAACAAACACCAAAACCCCGAAAATAAGCCGCATTCAACCACAGAAAAACGCACCGCTTTTACCCGTTTTTTGGACGCTGTTGAATGGCTCGGAAATTTACTGCCCCACCCAGTTACGTTGTTTGCGCTTTTTGCGTTTGGCGTAGTATTGATAAGTGGAGTAGCCGACTATTTTGGACTCAGCGCTATTGATCCTCGTCCGGAGGGGGCCAGTGGCCGGGCTCCAGGTGGCGTTATCGAGGTTGTGAGTTTGTTAAATGGCGATGGATTACGCCGGATTGTCGAGAATTTAGTTACCAATTTTACAGGATTCGTCCCTCTCGGAACCGTCTTAGTTGCCCTGTTAGGCGTGGGGGTTGCTGAAAAATCAGGACTCATCAGTGCCGCGATTCGGGCCTTGGTTCTCAAAGCGGCTTCGTTTCAGCCATCCATCATCACACCATCTCCCGACGACTCGCTTTGGGTGAAATTCGCCGCACAACTTCAGCGTATTGCCAACTATATAATGTCGCCGAAAGTCCTGGTTACCGTAACCATCGTTTTCTCCGGAATTATATCAAATACAGCCTCGGAGATGGGCTATGTAGTGCTTGTACCCCTCGCTGCGGTGGTATTTTTGGCCCTCGGGCGTCATCCACTAGCCGGAATGGCAGCAGCCTTTGCCGGAGTTTCAGGTGGATACAGTGCAAATCTGCTCATCGGAACCATCGATCCACTGCTTGCCGGTATCACCCAGGAAGCTGCCCAGCTAATCGATGAGGATTATACCGTACACCCGGCTGTTAACTGGTATTTCATGATTGTGAGCACTTTCTTAATAACCATTTTAGGTAGCTGGGTTACCCTCAAGATCGTAGAGCCCAAACTTGGTAAGTACGATCCTTCTATGGCCAGCGAGGATCTCTCCAACGACACGAGCATGAATCCGATCACCGATACTGAATGGCGTGGACTCAAATGGGCTGGAGTTGCCGTGTTTGGAGTCAGTTTCCTCATTTTTATGTCGGCATTTCCCGAATGGGGTGTGCTTCGAAACCCGGAAACCGGCGATGTGCTGGACTCACCTTTACTACGAGGGATGGTTTCCCTCATATTTGTATTCTTCCTGATTCCAGGCTATGTCTACGGCCGTGTTACAGGAACCATGAAATCGGATAGAGATGTAATTGATGGAATGTCGAAAGCCATGAGCACCCTCGGACTTTATATCGTTCTGGTATTCTTTGCAGCGCAGTTTGTGGCGTTTTTCGGATGGAGTAACCTCGGACCTATCGTCGCCGTGAAAGGAGCTGACTTCCTTGTTGCCATCAATCTCACAAATCCGCTGGTGTTCATTCCATTCATTTTGATGTGCTGCTTTGTGAATCTTATGTTAGGCTCTGCCTCCGCACAGTGGGCCATAACCGCGCCAATTTTTGTGCCCATGCTCATGTTGGTTGGCTATTCACCTGAGGTAATTCAGGCCGCATACAGAATTGGTGATTCAACAACGAATATCATCACGCCGATGATGAGTTACTTCGGATTGATTCTGGCATTTGCCACACGTTACGATAAGAAATTAGGCATCGGTACCATTATTGCCACGATGCTGCCCTATTCAATAATCTTCTTGTTGGGCTGGATGATTCTGTTTTTCGTATGGGTATTTTTGCTCGGAATGCCTGTTGGTCCCGAGGCGCCTACCTACTACGCCCCATAAAAAAACTACGCCGCAAAAAAAAACCGGCTAAGAATTTCTTCTAAGCCGGTTCTTTGAAAATTTCTGTATTAAAAATGCCGCTTTATGCGTGAGCAGGCACACTTCCGGCCTTGTGGTACTTAACCAGGTTAGGCATCGGATTTTTGATGATTTCTCCGGGAATAAGCCCTTTTTCTACCAAAATTTCGCGAAGCAGATCGGAGTTATAAAATGCAACCGATCCTACAAATCCGACGGGCATGGTTTTGGCACCGTTGTATTTCAGAATGTGTCGTTCAACGCTCTCAACAAGTCCGTCACGTAAAATAGTTTTGATATATGGATGATCGGCATGGTCACCGGCAAACTTGGCAAAACCAGCTACATATGTATTTGGCTGAGGTTTTTGATACACATTTTCCAAAATGGTAGCCCGACGCATATCGAACTCAGTTTCCAACGCAGTTTTAAGGTCTTCGGGCATTTCACGGTAGAAATATCCCTGCAAAATTTTGCGACCGAAATAACCAGCGCTTCCCTCATCCCCTAAAATGAACCCAAGAACGGGGACATTATCGACCACTTTCTCGCCATCATACTGGCACGAATTGGCTCCTGTTCCGAGAATTCCAGCAATCCCAGGCTTTCGACCACAAACGGCACGAACAGATCCGAGAATGTCGCTTTGAACTTCAACTTCTTCGGCGTTAAAAACACTTTTAAGAACACCAGCTAACATTTCTGTTCGCTCGTCGCCTGTACAACCTGCACCATAGAAATAAACCGCATCAACAGAATCAACACCGATTTCAGGAATTAACGTATTCCGTAGAATTTCTTCGATGCTTTCTTCGGTGTGGTAGTAGGGGTTTAATCCACCGGTGAAAGCCGTTATTGTTGTTCCGTCTGATTTAACCAGACACCATTCAGTTTTAGTAGAGCCACTATCGGCCAGCAAAAGGTTTGTAGAAGAAAATGCCATCAAAAGTTTTGTTTTCGCGAAATGTATAAAAGCACAGATTTACATGGAATCGGTGTTTCTTTGTCGCATACGTAGTTCAGGTCTGTAAATGTAAACATAGAAATATACGATTTCTTTCAGTGTAACACACATGTGGAATTTGTAGATAAAATGGCCAGGCTGGAAAAAACCTTTTTTTTGAAGAAGGTCTTTTATCTGTACTTTAAAAGCTATATTATTAGCAGAATTTACAGGTTAACTATGAGCAAAATCGGCATCTTAAAAGAATTCTGGACCTTTCTCAAAGTTCGAAAAAAACTTTGGCTGGCTCCGATTGTATTCATTCTGCTATTGCTCGGCTTGCTCATCGTTGTAACAGGTAATACCGCACTGGCACCCTTCATCTACGCTTTATTCTGAATCGTGCAATTATCCGGACAAATCAAATTTTTTAATCCGACACTCGTTCTTACGGGTAGTCGGATTTTTTTTGATTTTAATCCAGAGCAACGCCGAAATCAGTTTAATCAAACATCACGCATTTCCTCTTGTGATACAGTATATTGGTGTGCCGGCAATGTTAGGGATATCGTTGCACACTCAGGCAACAACGACGTTTATCAGAACACTTTCAAACACGCGAAACATGTCTTTGCAAGAACGTAAGCGCGCCACAATCGCGCTGTCCGATGGTACCGTAGAAACAGGTTATGCCATTGGATATCATGGAACTACTGGTGGAGAACTATGCTTCAACACCAGCATGTATGGATATCAGGAAATCTTCACCGATCCCAGCTATTATGGTCAGCTCATGATGATGACCTACCCGCATATTGGGAATTATGGAGTCTCTTCAAGGGATGACGAAGCCGGAAAGGTTATGGTGTCTGGAGTCATCGTCCGGGCTTTTTCCTGGGATTACAGCAATACTATGGCTGATGGGGACCTCAATACCTACCTCCGCCGTAATAAAGTTGTTGGAATTTCAGGCGTCGATACCCGAAAACTGGTCCGACATATTCGCCAGAGCGGCGTTATGAACGCTGTGATTTCTACTGAGGAAGACAATCCTGAAAAGCTGGTGGAAATGGCGCGAAATTGGGTGCCCATGGAAGGACTCGAACTCGCATCCAAAGTTACTCGCAACGAGGCTCAAACAATTACATCTGAACATCACCATCTTCGGGTGGCTGCTTTCGATTATGGAATTAAGCAGAGTATCATTAATAACCTTACAAGTAGAGGTTGCTCGCTGCGAATATTCCCGGCGAAAACTTCGTTCGAAGAGGTGATGGAATGGAATCCGGATGGATTTTTCTTTTCGAATGGTCCTGGCGATCCGAATCCGATGGACTATGCTGTTCAGACCGTGAACAAAGCCAAGAAAACCGGAAAGCCAATTTTTGGGATTTGCCTGGGGCATCAGCTTCTAGCCCTATCCGAAGGAATCGAGGTTGCCAAAATGTTCGTAGGTCACCGCGGCGCCAACCATCCGGTTCGCAACGAAAAGACCAAACTGGTTGAAATTACGACCCAGAACCACGGATTTTCAGTCGCTCCAGAATCGATAAACACCGAGTTGGCCGACATCAGTCATATAAATCTGAACGACGGTACCGTTGAAGGATTGAGTTTCAAGAAATTCAACGGATTTAGTGTGCAGTATCATCCGGAAGCATCTCCGGGCCCGCACGACTCCAGTTACTTATTTGATGAATTTATCGCACGCATCGAAGCATCAAAAGGCTAATTCCCCTGACTCTAAATTTCCAAACGTCCAAAAGATAACGCAAAAATGCCCCGCAGAAACGACCTAAAAACCATTCTCATTATAGGCTCCGGACCAATTATCATAGGCCAGGCCTGCGAATTCGATTAATCAGGTTCACAAGCTTGCCGTTCGCTGAGGGAAGAGGGTTATCGTGTAGTTTTGATTA
>JAIUMT010000272.1 GCA_022565415.1 Balneolales bacterium
CGTACCATGAAACAACTTTGAAGAAACGCTTCTCACCCGGAAGGTTGTTCTGAAGCGTAGCTTTTGAGTCGTAAATAGAAGAACGCGCATCGTGAATGAAATCGCTTGAAACAAGCTCTTCGTTAGCGTAACCGAAAATATCTTTCAGATAGGTTTCGGATGCTTTTTTGAAAAGTGCGTCGATTTCTTCGATTGACGTGTCTTTTTCAGAACGGAATGTTAAATCCACAACAGATACGTTCGGTACTGGAACACGGAAAGACATACCTGTAAGTTTGCCTTTGGTTACAGGAAGAACTTCTCCTACTGCTTTAGCAGCACCTGTGCTTGATGGAATGATGTTAACAGCCGCTGCACGTCCGCCACGCCAGTCTTTCTTAGACGGACCATC
Source organism: Balneolales bacterium (assembly GCA_022565415.1). Taxonomy (GTDB): domain Bacteria; phylum Bacteroidota; class Rhodothermia; order Balneolales; family HLUCCA01; genus HLUCCA01. The sequence goes on from JAIUMT010000272.1 coordinate 392, forward strand.
TACGGTCTTCTGAGTAGCTGTGTACGCATGGATGGTGGTCATAAGTCCGGTTTCGATACCGATACCTTCCTTAAGAAGCGTGTAAACAACAGGAGCTAAACAGTTGGTCGTACATGATGCATTCGACACGATATCGTGCTTGGCAGCATCATACTCTTCGTGGTTCACACCAATAACAACGGTTTTCACATCGCCTTTACCCGGAGCTGAAATAATAACTTTCTTGGCACCAGCTTCGAGGTGACCCTTAGCCTGGTCTGAGTGTGTAAAAATACCTGTTGACTCGATAACGTAATCAACGCCCAAATCTCCCCAAGGAAGATTCTTAAGCTCACGCTGAGCGGGAACACACTTAATTTTATTTCCGTTTACAACAATAGTATCTGCTTCGTCAAGTGATGGATCACTTTTTTCGGTGCTAATGTCGTGCTTGAAACGACCATGTACAGAATCGTACTTAATCTGATATGCAAAATAGTCTGCGTCTGTAGTCATATCAACGACGGCGACAACATCAATTTCTTTTCCTAACAAACCCTGGTCGCAAATGGATTGAAACACCATGCGGCCGATGCGTCCAAATCCGTTGATACCTACTTTAATCTTAGCCATAATATTTTCCTTTCGTTCGGTTAATGATAACTCTTGGCTTATCTGTTTTTACTGGGCTAAACGCCCTTTTCTAATCGTTTTAAGCTACCCTTTATATGTACCATATTCAAGAAAAATCGGACGTTTCACAAGCTTTAAAATGTCTGGAAGCGCTACCTTTTGTATCTTGAGATATAATTATTAATAAAAAACTTATAGTGATGAAACCATATAGTATTGAAAGTTATCTCGATTTTACTGACCCAACTTTCGACCACGCACAAAAGGCTGCTTTAGATCAGGTACGGTCTCAGTTCGGAAAGTCGTATCCCCTGCTTATCGGAGGTCAGCGCGTCGACGGCGACCATCCCACATTTACCAGCATCAATCCGTCGAATACTAACGAAACTATCGGAGAGTTTCAGTCGGCCAGTAAAGAGCAGGCATTGCAGGCATTGCAAAGCGCCTGGGACGCGTTCAAAACCTGGCAATATGTTCCCGCAGCTAAACGAGCCGAATACCTGTTCAAAGCCGCTGAAATCGCCCGACGGCGCCGGCTTGAAATCAACGCCTGGATGATTTCAGAGGCAGGAAAAAACTTCGCAGAGGCCGATGCCGACACCGCCGAAGGTATCGATTTCCTGGAGTATTACGCCCGCGAAGCTCTCCGGTACGACGAAGGCATGCCCGTTGTGAAAAACACCGATGGCGACCAAAACCGAACAATTTACATTCCGTTGGGTGCAGGAGTTTCTATCTCTCCCTGGAATTTCCCCTTCGCTATCTGCCTGGGCATGGCCGCAGCCCCAATCGCTGCCGGAAACACCATCGTTGCGAAACCCGCTCCCGACACGCCCATGATGGGCTGGATTGTTTCGGAGCTTTTCGAAGAAGCCGGACTCCCCCCGGGTGTGTTCAATTTCGTGACCGGAGACAACATCGAAGTCGGCGAAACCCTCACCTCCTCCAACGACACCCGTTTCATTAACTTTACCGGATCGCTTGCTGTGGGTCAACATATAACCGAAGTTGCCGCCAAGAAAAGTGACGATAATCGCTTCGTGAAACGCGTATTTACCGAACTCGGCGGAAAAAATGCCGTTATTGTGGATGAGGACGCTGATCTCGACACCTCCGCTGCTGAAATTGTGAAGGCAGCTTTTGGTTTCCAGGGTCAGAAATGCTCGGCAGCTTCGCGGGTAATTGCTCACGACAAAATCTACGATGCGCTGCTCGAGAAGACCGTTGCGATTGCAAAATCGCTACAAGTTGGCGATGCGCGTACAAATGCCCCATCAGGTCCGGTGGTGAACCATAAAGCCGTCGATAAAATCATGAGCTATATCGAAATTGGCAAGAAAGAAGGCCGGCTGATGCTGGGAGGCAAAAAAGCAGAAACTCCGCATCCCGGATTTTACATTCAGCCGACCATTTTCGCTGATGTAGATCAGAATGCGCGCATTGCCCAGGAAGAAATTTTCGGACCGGTAACTGCATTTATCAGGGCTAAAGACCTGAATCACGCATTCGAAATTGCCAACGGCACCCGATTTGGATTAACAGGTGGATTTTTCTCGGAAAACAAAGCTCATATTGATCGTGCACTGCGTGAGTTTCATGTCGGTAACTTGTACATCAATCGTAAAAACACTGGCGCATTGGTCGGAGCACAACCTTTCGGCGGATTCAATCTGAGTGGAACCGACTCCAAAGCTGGTGGTCGCGACTATCTGTTGTGTTTCTTGCAGGCGAAATCGCTCACAGAACGTCCGATCAATGGGTCAACTCAAGTGCAAGAGTTCAGCTATACGAAGTAGCGGGAAAGGGTTGCTTTAGTAAAGCTTAGGTACGTGCCAGATTGATTGGTATGCTCACAACTTGTTAGAAGCACCTTGTTCCATGCCTCACGCCTTGGAATAAGGCTATGGAGAACTAAATCCATAGGAGCCGCCCAACCCCTTACCACCAATATAAAAAAGGCCGCTTATCTTATTCAGAAAAAGCGGCCTTTAGTGGTTCATTCAACAAGAATCTGAGAATCGAGTCACAACTCGATTCCGCCTTTGTTCCAAATGTAAGTTCATAGAGAAACTACGAGTCAATATCCTCTTCGGAAATATCGTCGGGTGAAATATCATCTGGTGCATCGTCATTTGATGAATCATCATCATCGTCGTCGTCATCATCGACAGGTGCAGCCGCAACAACTTTCTTTTTGGCCTTTTCTTCGGTAGCCCCGGCCCGTTTCAACAGCATCGAGACCTCGAGCTGATCATTTTCATTGGCCATATTCAGAGCAGTGTCGCCATTTCTATCCTTCGCACGCACGTCTGCTCCACGATGAATCAAAAATCGAACGATATCCGCATGACCTTCCTTAGCGGCTAACATCAACGGTGTATGTCCCCAATTAGATGCAGAATTAATATCCGCCCCGTGCTCAACCAACAGTTTAACAGCGGCTAGTTTACCCTGACGGGCGGCAATATTTAAAACCAACGGACCAATTTGACAACCATTCTCTAGTAGGAATTTCATCAAATCGACGTTCGCATTATCAGCAGCGCGATTGAGCGCCGTACCGCCAACTTTATTCTTAAGATTCACATCAGCGCCAGCTCCAACAAGAAATCGAACCATATCAGTACGATCATTCTGGGAGGCATATATTAATGCCGTAGATCCGTTTTTAGCGGTTTCGTTAATGTCGGCTCCGTCTCCAAGCAACTTCTTGACTGCATCCAGATTTCCATCAGATGCGGCTTGTATTAAATCTGGCAATTCCATGATTTCGGATTATTGATCGTTAAAAATTCGCGATTGTAACAATTTCTAAGCAAGAAGAGACAGGTATATAAACCTATTTTCGACCTGCTTTATTGCACCAAATATATTGATTTTCGCATGGTCTTTATAAATTATTTTTGCGCAATTTCACGAAGCGTATATCACTAATTATCAATATGATAGAATAGCAATTACTACAATTATTGCAAAACTATTTATCGGTAATCAGGCCATTACCATGATATCCGTGGAAGAAAGATTCACCCGAAGTAGCCTTTTTCCCTTCAATCTGAACATTTCTAAGTTCGACCGTCGATTCACCCTCGCATTGAACCAAAAGACGATCATCAACAAAGTGCAATCTGTAGTCTGATAGCTTAATCTGAGGTCCAACAAGCGATTCAAAAACCTTTAATCTCTTGCCATCAACAAACGTAAATGCGGTCGGAAACGGTGATAATCCACGAATTTGGTTATGAACTTGCGACGACGGTTTAGTAAAATCAATTTTACAATCGGATGAAAATAGTTTTGGGGCTGATGTTGCCAATTCATGGTTCTGTGGATGAACCTGAAAATTTTCGTCTTGAATTAGAGCAACCGATTCGCTCAGTAATTCTGCCCCCATGTGCATTAATCGCGAGTACAGCTCTCCGGTAGTTTCGTTTTCGCCAATTGAAGTGGACCGTTGTTTAATATAATTCCCGGTGTCGACACGTTCATCCAGGAAAAACACGGTAGCTCCGGTTTTTTGCTCGCCGTTCATTACAGCACGGTGAATTGGCGCGGCTCCACGGTATTTTGGTAGTAACGAAGCGTGCAAATTGACGGATCCAATGCTAGGTATTTGCAAAATATTCTTGGGTAACACACGAAATGCAACCACTACAAATAAATCCGCTTTAAGTGCA
>JAIUMT010000273.1 GCA_022565415.1 Balneolales bacterium
AATTAATACCTGACCCCTCAACATAAACGAAATTCAGGCCAAATCCGAAGTCCGAATCGACCAACATCCAGCCCCATCTTCCGTCTTTCATATTCTGGGTTCGCGGCATTGGTCCGCCCCGCGACGAATCGACATCCGACAAATTATACCGCCAGTAGAGCTTGTTATTTCCCGGCCAGTCGGTGTTTCGGAAGTAAATCTGGGCAATGTTATAGTCGGTGAAATTCTGCATATCCATCATTTCGGAGAGTTCATCGAAACGACTTCCGTTCATGATGTTTGAATCGGTACTTAGGTTCGAATACAGGGTTTGGAAGTGACCCACGCCATCGGTCGTGCCGCGGGCAAAGTTTATATAATTCGGGCCTCCAGACTCAAAAACGGGCTCCAAAAAAGTGGCCTCCTCCGTACCAATTCCATAATGCGACTGCAAGTACCGCTCGTCAAATCGATCTCGAATGTTCTGAATGCCCCAATATTCGCCGTTGATGAAAACTATGGCCGGACGACCATATTGCATGTCGAGCTCGGTCGGTTCTTTGATCAAACTTTGCATAAAAAGATCTCTCAACATCGATTCACTCCAGTCGTTGCCGGAATTCCGAAGTAGCAGTCGCTTGTATCGGCCCACGGGTTTATCGGGAAAAATATCATGATTAAACCATGTTTCTCCGTACTCAGCGCGAGCGTACAGGCGCAGCGTTTTGAGCGGACGCCCGCGCGATGTGCCGCCATGAACCCGTGCTCCAGCGTTCTGTGATAAAACCAAGCTGCCATCCGCCTCAATCATTTCGAAATGAATCGGCCGTTCCCACTCCACCCCGCGCTGATCAAAATTCGTGTAATTCCCATGCACATAAATCCCGATTTCATCATCAAAAAAATTCGCAGGATCGGTGGCAATCGAAATCACAGGCATATTGGCGTATCGCTCTTTTCCACTGATGTTCACAAAATACGACGCCGTGGTAACTTCGCTGATATCGCCTCCGCTCGAAACCGCAATTGCCCGAAGTACGGTGCCTTTGTGAACCGGTCCCTGCGGTGCACGCCAATGCTCGCGGTAAGGTCCGCCCGGACCCTGATTATTCGTCGGAATCATGGAAATCGTATTCGGATCGCCTGTTCGGTTCGCAATCGTTAACGGATTTTCGTATCTGGCTGATGAAGTCGTTGGCGTAGACCCATCCAACGTAAAGTAAATTTCCACTTGCGGGTCGGAAGAGTGAATCTCGACCACCACGGGTTGCGTGTAGAATCCAGCCGTTACCGAAAACCCGGGCGGACTTACAGAAATCTGGGCTTCGGAAACGCCTGCATTGAAGAACGCAAGCGCGAGCCAAAGTGAAAGAAAAACGGGAAGGCGAAACGTAGTGGACATGAATGGGGCCGAGGGGGTAAAATTATGGATTCAACAAGTAAATCCAGCAAAAACATACATCAGAACTGCGTATAATTTAGTGTTTCGGTGCCATAAATGGTATTTCTGCGCCTACTTACATAGCTTACCATAGTCGATTAAAAGCAAAATGTAAGCCGGTTGGCCGCGAATGAAAGCAATGTGCTTTGCAACTAGAATAAAGTCAATAGTTTACACAACTTACAGAAAACAATATGCGCTCTATGAATACAATTATTAGAAATGTAGCACTCCTCTTTTTTGTCATCACAATGTATGCCTGTGCCCCGGAAAACAGTCAATCTGGTGAAATGGTGGTCAAAGAATATGCGCTTGCGATTCACGGCGGGGCGGGGGTAATATCAAAAGATATATCCGATGAAGTTCGCGACGGGTATTTGGCCTCTCTCGAAGCTGCAGTGCGTGCTGGCGAGGAGATGTTGCGCGAAGGACGTAGTGCGTTGGACGTAGTCGAAGTGGTTGTAACTATGCTGGAGGATGACCCTCGATTTAACGCCGGGGTCGGATCGGTGTACACCAGCGAGGCACTGCATGAACTGGATGCTGCAATAATGGATGGTAGCGATCGCAATGCGGGAGCTGTCGCCGGACTCCGAACGGTTCGGAATCCAATTTCGATGGCGCGCTACATCATGGAGGAAACTCCGCATGTATTTTTTTCGGGTGTCGGAGCGGAGCAATTGGCCGATCAAACCGATCTGGTACGAGTAGAAAACTCGCATTTCAGCACGGAAAATCGTAGAAATCAGCTTGAGCGCGCCATTCAACGGGCGGCCCTTTCAAACGAAAACCTCCTCGAGAACATAGGAGAAAGCTATTACGCCCAAGAATACAAAAATCCTCTTGAGAACTCCGGCGAAAACGAAAACGAAAACGAAAACGATATCACCCACGAGCAAAAACCCGCCCTCAGTAACTCATTGGCAACCCTCAGCGAAACATATCCCGAAGTGATTTTCATTGAAGATGCAGATCGTTTCGGCACCGTCGGGGCCGTTGCCCTTGACCGCGATGGAAACCTCGCAGCGGCAACCTCCACCGGAGGAATGACGAACAAAATGCCGGGTCGGGTGGGTGACGTCCCCGTAATTGGCGCCGGAACGTATGCCGACAACAATACTGCCGCGATATCAGCTACGGGTCATGGCGAGAAATTTATTCGAAACGTGGTCGCTTACCAGATCACAGCCGGAATGGAGTACGAGGGATTGTCACTCGCGGAAGCTGCCCACCGCGTTATTAACGGAAAACTGGATCAGGGCGATGGAGGAATTATCGCTGTCGACCGATTCGGCAATATCTCCATGACATTCAGTTCGCCGGGCATGTTTCGAGGCGCAGCCGACTCCGACGGACATTTCGAAGTAGCAATCTGGGAGTAACCAGTTATCCACCGTGAAACAAGTAAACGCTGTTGACATCCTGCATCAACCGTTTCCCGTGAATTTCATATTTCGGGATCCGGCTAAGGGTGTGCCCGTACTTATGGCGTTTAGTTTCCTGTTTGTACTCATTTACCGGCCGCTAGGCTCGCATCCGGGAGCACATTTCAGCTATGAAATCACCATGGCGCTGTACGTTCTCGCCACCGGATGCGCGGCCTACCTCACGGCACTATTTATTCGTCAGTTGCGCGGAGAAAACGCTGCCAATCCATGGAATATTAAGCTGGAACTCATTTCTATATTGTGTGTTATTCTGGCTATGGGTACGTTCGTTTTTCTGATGGCTTTTTTGCTAGAGGAGGGCGCCGATCGATGGAATTTGCCGACCTTCATCAGTTCTCTGAAAAGCACCGCACTTGTGGCGATGATTCCGTTTTTGGCAGTTACGATGTACAATGCGAGAACGATGTTTAACTCGAATCAACGCTACATAAATTCGTCCCCAGCCCCAGACACATTCCCAAACGCATCCCAGCACGCAGACGATGTCGAAATAACCATCCAAACTCAACTTCGCGATGAAAATGTGACGTTCCTCTTACGTGAGTTCGTTTTTGCTGAATCGGACGGAAACTATGTAAACTTTCATCTTTTGCGAAAGAACGCATCAGACCTGCAAAAAGTAGTAGCCCGACTTTCGATCAGCAGTCTTGAGGAGCAACTACATCCGCATGAATCATTCATGCGAACGCACCGTGCATTTATTGTGAATCTAAGAAACGTAAAGGAATCTGCTGGCAACGCACTCGGACTCCAACTAAAACTGACCGGAACCAACGCCGCAATCCCGGTTTCAAGGTCACATGTGAAAGGCTTCAAAAACAAAATTAAGTCTCTGAAATAGTCTTGCTTTTCGTCCCCGAAAATTGCCTTCCATCCCCCGGGAATGCATCCTGTTGCAGAAACTTGCAATATATCCCTGTTGCTTTATGAAGGTTTATTCCACTCGTAGATTCTGGTAAAACACACCATCGAATCACAGGAGTTGACCCATGAAAACACTACTCATTACCTGGCTTACACTTCACTATCTAACCAGTTTTACCATTTCCGGCACCGTACATGATGCCAGCAACAATCAGCCCTTGCCTTACACGCATATCACGGTTTTCGATGAAAACCGGCAGTATATGATAACTGGCGGTGTTTCCGATCTTGATGGACATTTCAGCATTGTAGTAGATGCCTCTAGTGTGAGTTCTCTTCGCATCAGCGCAATTGGCTATGAAACATTGTGGCTGAATGTTGATCCTGAGAACACAACTTTCAACAGTATTTCTTTAACGCCCATTTCTATAGTGGGGGATGAAGTTGTTATCCTGGCCCGACCACTTCCCGCCATTATTCGCGCCGACCACATTCGGTATTATCCGGCATCTGAGCAACTTCTGGCAGCATCATCGGCTCTGGAAGTGCTCCGATTTTTACCCGGAGTGCAGGTCGATTTGTTTCAACAGGTATCTCTGGATGGGCAATCGGATGTCCTCATTTTGGTCGACGGAATGCAGCGCGACCGACAGTATTTGCAACAAATTCCTCCATCACGAATCGAGAGAATTGAAGTGTTGCCCATGCCACCGGCCGCTTATCAGGCTACATCAAGCGGAGCGATCAATATAATTCTTCGTCCGTTGCCCGATTATCACCTCGGAATGCGGGCGCATGCGGAGGCCCCAACCCGGCGAAATGAGCAATTTCTGTTTCCGAATGCATCCATCAGTTATAACAAGCGTGCGTTTTTGCTGAACACGTCGTACGCGGGAGAGCGAACTCAATTTAACATTCGCGAGAATCAAGAAGTGTA
>JAIUMT010000274.1 GCA_022565415.1 Balneolales bacterium
CGCTTTTCACTCGTCGCAAGAATGGCGAGTACATTTTTGATGCGAAGATTGACTTAGACGATATGGCTGATATTCTTGGAGTCGAATTGACATCCGATAACGATGAATACGAAACGCTTGGCGGACTCATTTACCACCTGCTCGAGCGAATTCCTGAAATCGGTGAGAAAGTCCCGTTCAAGAACATTATGCTCACTGTTCATAAGGTTGAAAAAAATCGCGTAACTAAAGTCGCGGTTACAAAAGCGGAAGACCTTGGCTAGGTAATCCACAATTCCACGCGCTAACTCTTTGAAGAATAACCGTTTCAAGCAAAAATAATCACATTTATATCTACAAAAAATGATTTCCCGATATTCCCGTAAAGAAATGACCGACATTTGGACAGAACAAAACCAATTTCAGTCGTGGCTGGAGGTTGAACTTGCTGTTTGCAAAGCATGGAGCGAGTTAGGGAAAATTCCAAAAGAGGATGTTGAGGTGCTGTACGAAAAAGCCTCATTCGACATTGATCGTATAAAAGAAATTGAGGAGACTACCCGCCATGATGTGGTCGCCTTCACCAGAGCGGTTTCAGAGACATTGGGCGAAGAGAAAAAATGGATTCACTTTGGCCTAACCTCCACAGATGTTGTCGATACGGCTTCGGGCTTAAGGCTAAAACAAGCCAATGAAATCTTGCTGAAAGGTTTAGATCGCCTGATAGATGTGCTCGGTAAGAAAGCCAAGGAGCACAAGTACACTATTATGATGGGGCGTACGCACGGAATTCATGCTGAGCCAACCACTTTCGGATTAAAATGTGCGCTCTGGTACGCGGAAATGCTTCGAAACAGAGAACGTTTTGTTGCAGCGGCACGAGATGTTGAGTTTGGCAAAATCTCAGGAGCTGTGGGCACGTTTGCTAACATCCCACCGCAAATTGAGCTTTTAGTTTGTGAATACCTCGGAATTCATCCGGCGCCAATTTCTACCCAAACGCTTCAGCGCGATCGTCATGCTGCGTATATGGCAGTGATTGCCCTTATCGGCTCTTCAATGGAAAAAATTGCCGTTGAAATCAGGCATTTACAGAAAAGCGAAACCCGGGAAGTAGAAGAGCGCTTCATGAGCGGACAAAAAGGCTCTTCTGCTATGCCTCACAAGCGAAATCCAATCGGTTCTGAAAACATTACGGGTTGTGCGCGAGTTCTTCGTGGATACATGGTAACTGCTTTTGAAAACATCCCATTATGGCACGAGCGAGACATTTCTCACTCGTCTGCCGAACGGATTATCATCCCCGATGCGACCATACTTCTGGATTATATCCTGGATCGATTTGCGAAGCTGGTTGAGAATCTAGTCGTTTTCGAAGACAACATGAAAGAGAACATCCAGAAAACTCACGGACTCGTATTTTCCCAACGATTACTCCTCAAACTTATCGATAAAGGTCTTTCCCGCGAAGAGAGTTACGATATGGTTCAGCCTTTAGCGATGCAAGCCTGGGAAGAACGCCGATCATTTATGGATATCTGCCTGGCAGATCCGGCGCTCGTTCAGCACCTCGATAAGGATGAAATCACAGATGCTTTTGACTTGAATCATCATATGAGTCAGGTGGATGTGATCTTTATGCGGGTCGGACTCGAATAAAGGATATCTACCCCTTTCGTAGGCCGTTAGTTATGATGTTGACTAAATCCTGTCGCCGTATTTTTCCGGCGGCAGTTTTAGGGATTTCATGAACCCGGTAGACTTCTTTCGGAATTTTGAAGTTCGACATACGTCCTGCGAGTTTCTGCTTGAAATCGTGGGGGATCTTTTCGGATTCTGCTACTACCAGCACCAGTCGTTGACCCCATTCTGCGTCGGGCAAACCCACCACGGCAACATCATCGATGGGGAATGTTGATTTGATTATTGCCTCAATTTCGAGCGGATTAATGTTCTCCCCACCAGAGACAATACGATCGGTTCTGCGCATTTCAATAAAAATGTAGCCGTTTGTGTCAATTCGGGCATAATCACCAGTGCAGAACCACCCATTCTGGTCGAAAGTGGAAGTGGTCTCCTCCTCAGAACTAAGATAACCATCGAAGATTTGCGCGGATTTCAACCAGAGCATCGAAAAACCAGTCTCGTCTGGGCGCAAAACTGCCTGAACCCCGGGCAATGGCTTGCCACAACTACCCGGCGGAGTCCTCTTCCATTCGGAAATAACCCCTGACAGGCACTGAGCAGCAGTTTCCGTCATTCCGAAACTGGGCGAAACCGGAAGGTTAACTGTAATGCACTTATTTATTACAGTTTTATCAATCGGACCCCCACCAAGCAGAACGCCTTTAAAACGTATAGGGATTTCGAGATCAGAAACGTCTAGTAACCGTTTCAGCTGAGTTGGTACCAACGAAACTCCAACTACGGAGTCCTCGGCTCTTAGCAAATTTGCGAACTGATGCGGATCAAACTTACCGAGCAATCTGATACCAAATCCGTGTAGTAACGCCCGTGAAATAATGCTGATTCCGCCTATATGATGCATCGGTAGGGTATGTGCCCACATGTCGTCGGTGTCTATACTGAAATTCGTCGAAGATGATTTCGCTGCGGCAATAATGTGCTTTCGTCGAAGTGGGACAGTTTTCGGTTTGCCTGACGTGCCCGAAGTGAAAAAAAATCCGAATAATTTGTCTGGATTATTTTCAACCCTGGAGGGTTCAAATTTTGAGAAACCGGTGACGTCAACAGCGTTTACATCAATCCATTTTGGGAGGCCAAATTTCGACAATTGTGCAACGAGAGGATGACCCTCAGAAGCAATCAAGCACCCAATTTCACAAGCGGATAAATAATGCTCGTATTCTACGTCACTGGCTGTAAAAGGAAGAGGAATAATGGGTCGGCCAAGTAACCAACAAGCAGCTATGGCTAAAACAGAACTTGCTGACCTGTCGGTCACAATTGCAACGGGCAAATCGTCGCTCGACACTCTACTCTGCAATGCCGCTGTAAATCGGAGTAAATCGTTAGTTGCGTACGATTCAGTATCAGTTTTTAGGTGAAAGCTCATCGTTACATCGGTAGTTGAGGGGTATAGAATCCGTTGCTAATCAGAGTTTCATCGGGATAAGCATCCTGCGCGAGAAATGATCCCGTGGCTAGTCCGTGCGCATGTGTTTCCTTTAAGAAAATGGATGCCAACAGCGCGTACATTCGTCGGGCTAATCCGGTATCAAGACTCGAAGTAACAACCACTTTTATTCCATGTGTGTCGGCCATTTTACAAATTTCCAAAAATTCGGATAAGCCATTTAGCATCATGGGTTTGATTATCACAACGTCGCATGACTCGTGCTGAATTAACGTCATGAAATCGGCAAGCGATCGTATGCTTTCGTCGGCGGCTATCGGAATGCCGAATGCTTTAAGGGATGAACCGCGTGTTACTAAAGATGACGTGTCTAGTGGCTGTTCGATGTACTCGATATTCCCAGGTTTAAACAGAATCAAGGCGCGTTGTGCTGTATCATAATCCCATGCGCCATTTGCATCCAGCCGAATGGAGACATCTTGAAATCTATTTCGGATGTACTCAATTTTTTCGGCATCGCTGTGAATAGCGAGACTATTTTTCAGCTTAAATGTTCGAAATCCATCGTAATACGCGCTATTCATAGATTCTGCATCCGAAACCAACGCATTTAAGGGCACTTTTCTAAATGTAAATCTAGAGCCACTCAACTTGTACCAATGATGAATCCCCATCTGAAAAATGATGCTGTCGATGGCGAAGTAGAGTGATGGGACAAGGTTTGGTAGAACGGAACGAGTTGTATATTTACTCAAAATGTCGCCAATATATGTACTCAACTCTGAATTGTTCGCATCCAATACAAGAATGTGCTCAGATACAAATGATAGGTATTCGAATATGTCGCCATGATGTACTTCCAGCAGCTGCTTAACCTGCGATATCGATTCTTTAGAAAATCCTGGAAGGGGGGCAGTTTCTCCACGAACCACTACTCCATCTGAATCAAAACTCAAATACAACCCTTCACGCTCATTTATAACACCTGTGGCTGTTTGCAAAGGTTTAGAAAAGAGGGTGCGATATGGGGTGATTTCAAGTGGCATTTTATGAGTTCAAAGCAAGTCCTATTGCGAAAAGGATTCCGAATACGGTCATTACGGCGGCAGTTAATTCCAATATCTTGTTCAACTCGCGTTTATCGGTGATAGTCCAGACTTTCCAGTTTAACCAACCAAATAGGGGCAGGCTAATAAGTGGGAGCAGTACCAGCGCCGAGTACCCTTCGACAGCATAAAAATGAGGAGGAATGGCCAGTGCCAATAAAGTCAACGCCGCATATTCGAGTTTAAGAGCAGTGTCGCCAAATAAAACACCTAATGTACGCTTGCCCGTTCTGGAATCAGATTCAGAGTCTCTGAGATTATTTATGACCAAAATGTTGGTAGATAATGCGCCAACGGCCAGAGCGGCCCAAAATGTTTCGGCCGACCATTCCAATGCCTGAACATAGTAGGTTGTCATTACTGCGACAAATCCGAAAAAGATGAAAACAAAAACGTCGCCGAGACCATTATATCCAAGCGGAAATGGTCCGCCGGTGTAGGCAATACCACAAATCAAAGACACCACGCCAATCAGTAGCACAATCC
>JAIUMT010000275.1 GCA_022565415.1 Balneolales bacterium
AGCTATTCAGATAATCCTGCTGTGGTTGCTGAACATGCCATCGCTTTTATGGATGAACACTCATCCAGAAATATCATCACTTCGACCAAACATTTTCCCGGTCATGGCAGCGCCCTCGCCGACTCACATTTCGGATTTACCAACATCACCAACACCTGGGAGGAAAGAGAATTAGATGCCTACGAGCTTATTCTAGATGAAATGCAACCCGACATGATTATGACCGGTCACCTTTATCACCGCGATTTCGACGAAGATCATCCGGTTTCAATTTCGCACAAAGCTGTTAACGGCATGTTGCGGAATGAACTTGGGTATGATGGCGTAGTAATCAGCGATGAGCTGTTTATGCAGGCAATATCCGATAATTACACACTGGATGAAGCCCTTATTTTAACTGTAAATTCCGGCACCGACATTCTCCTTTTCAATACAAACCTATGTGGAAGCAGATGTGGCTCTGAGGAGAATATCTCACTGGCCCGATATGCCATACAACGCATTGCCAGAGCTGTAGATGAGGGAGATATTTCGCAATCGCGCATCGATGAGTCGTACGAACGAATTATGAGTCTTAAGCAGAAAAGAATGATTCCGACGAGTATCGAACGTCCTGATACCGATATGCCACTTGCTATTGAGCTTGAACAAAACTATCCAAACCCATTCAATCCGACTACAACGATTCGATGGCAACAATCAGAGGCCGACCGTGTATATCTGGCGGTGTATGATCTGATGGGGCGTCGGGTTGAAGTTCTTGTAGATGAAAGTCGAGCTGCGGGTATGCATCAGGTTCGGTTTCAGGCTGACGCTCGCCTGGCATCGGGTGTTTATCTATATCGGCTTCAGGCCAATGGTACGTCCATTACGCGTAAGATGTCGTTGGTGAAATAAAGGACCGCGAAAGTATTACGAGAATTGGACTAAACGGATGCCCACCTCCGCAAAATCCAATAGATATGAAACTCGACTTAAGAGTTTGAAAACTTTTGGGATGTGTTTAACTATCTGATTTGAAAAAGTGATATCTTTACACTTATTACTATTCGTAATTCTGCGGGTTCTTTTGTAGAGAATATGTCAGATCCTAACACTTTGGGGTACATATTTTTCGACTGAATTAACAACTGATTCAGCTATCTCAATCATTTAAGCATGGTGTTTACATTCAACGATTTTCAGATTCAATCTAGAAACAGATTAATCGCAGTACTTGCGTTGTGCCTGTTTATGTCTTATTTGATTCCAACCCAATTGAAGGCGCAAGTAGCTAATATAGATTCACTCAGAGCGTTAATTCAGGTAAATCAAACAGATCTTGAACTGGCCTCAACGTTGAATTTGCTGGCATTCGAACTCCGCGAAATCGATCAGCAAGAAGCACTGGATTTTGCTATTCGTGCCGAACGACTGGCAAAGTCTTCGGGCGACACCTTGCAACTGGCCAAAGCAAAAGGTAACATAGGCTGGATCAACTATCGCAAAGCCAATTGGGAGCAAACTTTTCGATATTCTCGCGAAGCGTATGAGTTAAGTAAGTCTGTGGGTGATAACAACGAAACCGCCATGGCCCTAAATAACCTTGGAGCTCTCTACTACGAACAGCAAGATTACCTCAAAGCCATCGAATTTTTCCGCGAAGCTTACCAACATGTTCGCGATACCGATAACTATTTCACAATTATTCGAAGCTTAAACAATACCGCACTAAACTTTGTGCGAGCTGAAATGCCCGACTCAGCTATCGTTTATGCCACCAAAGCTATTCAGGTAAACAATGCTGCCGGAAGGCCATTTTCACTAAGTTTTCCTTATAGAGTAATTGGTGATGTTTATTTCCTCCAAAACGATTTCAACGGCGCAATTGAGTGGTATGAGGATGCCCTTGCGATTGCCATATCTCGAAATCTGAGTTCATTTCAGGCTTCAATCCTCCATCGACTCGGACAAAGTTATCTGTTAATCGGCGACCTGAACGTGGCGTCAAACTATTTGAATGAGGGAGAAGCGCTGGCTTCCGAGAGAAATCTACGCGACGAGCTTTCCCGAATTTATTACTTTCAAGCCAGGCTTAACGACGAACTTGGAAATATTTCAGAGGCATATCGATATCAAACGCTCCACTTGAATTTACTTAACGAACTCGAGTCAAGTGCCATACGCAACCGACTGGCGATTATACAAGGCATGTTTGAAGCCGAACGAATGGAGGCCAACCTCAGAGTACTTGAAATGGAGAACGTGTTGAACCGGGAGCGTGCAGTATTGGCTGAATTTTATTCCAGGCTCGCACTCCTCGGTATTTTAGTCGTTTTCGGAATGTTGGCATTGGTTTACCTCATGTATCAGCGAAAATCCGCCATAAACGATGAGCTAATATTACAGCAAGATCTGATATCAGAACAGAATATTGAGCTGGAGCAAAAGGCCATCGCTCTGGAGGAGGCCAACAACGCCAAGAATATACTATTTTCCATTTTAGCCCACGATTTACGCACACCGGTCGCCCAAATTAAAACCATGCTCGGACTCCTGCACGACGAGCACCTCAGCAGAGAAGACTTCAGTCGGCTATCGAAACTGGTTCGGGGCGACGTAGCCGGACTTTTCATAACCCTCGATAACATCCTGAAATGGTCGAAGGCTCAGATGGAAGGCTTTAAGGTAAGCCCCAGCAATGTTCGGCTTAATCAGGTAGTTGATGATGCAGCAAGCCTTTTGCGAGAGCAAATTGATAACAAAAATCTAAATCTGCAGGTGTATCTAACCGAAAAAGATCGCATGCTTATCGACAAAGACCACGCTGATGTTATCGTTAGGAACTTACTAAGCAACGCCATCAAGTTTTCGCATGATGGAGGCACGATTAAACTCTCTGCTCAACATCGCAATGGCGAAATAACGATGAATGTTGAGGATGAAGGCATTGGCATGAATGGCGATATGGTTAAATCCATTTTGCATCCAGACGATACGATATTAGCTTCTAATGATGGAACTCGCAGCGAAACGGGTAACGGAATAGGAATTAAACTCTGTAAGAAGTTTGTGCGCATGAACGGAGGTTCGCTTGATGTGGAAAGTACGCCAGGTGCGGGAACTGTATTTCGTGTGACCATGCAGGCCGCGAAATAAACCTTCCGGTTCAATCTTTATATGTCTGCCTTAGTTTAGGACCACCTCGTGAAGTCCTCGTAAATATCTCAGAACAGTACGACTTTCTTAGAATAGAATTATGCGTTTCAGAGTGGTTAAAACAGGGATGACCATAGACAAACGAAAGCCGATAGTCATCCCAATTATGTTACTTAATTAGCGTCATTTTTCTGGTTTCGGTGAACAGGTCGGTTTGCAATCTGTACAAATAGACCCCCGATGCAAGATGCGAGGCATCAAAGTTTAACTGATGTTGTCCGGCGGGTTGAACGCCATCTGCAAGTGTCGTAACCAACTGACCCGTAACCGTGTACACATCAACCCGAATTTGACTTTGTTCTGCCAGCTGATATCGAATTGTGGTGGTTGGATTAAATGGATTCGGATAGTTTTGCTCCAACTCGAATGCATAAACACCGATTTCTTCTTCAATGCTGACTTCCCGGGGCTGGGTGAACGAAATGGCATGATTATGAATAGATGAAAATCCGGGATAACTCACCAAATCGCCAACTTTGGCCCGAACGGTCCAGATTCCGTGAAAATCACTCTCATCCACGTTCAACTCGTTTCTCAGTTCAAGTAAGGCTGAGGGGGTGAGTGTGAGGCTAGGTGATCTACCCGAGCTATCAGATTCAATCACGATTCTAGGATCGTCGAAATCAGCATTCGTACCATCATTCAGCACAAACTCGTAACGCAAGTTCATAAACCCAGTCCAATCTTCGAAGTCTTCATCGATGATGAGGTCGCCTGATTGGTTTGTTACCTGAACATCATCAAAATACACCGCTCCGGCTTCTACATTTGTGGCATTGAATCGGATGTACGTTGCATTCGCCGGAATCTGAACGGTGAATTGCTGCCATGTGAGGTTGATATCGCCTGTGCCACCTTCAACAGCTTCAAAAGAATCAATCGAATTCCAGGTTGTTCCATTAGATGACTCTTCGACTTGCAAGAGTAAATCTGTGGCGTTGCTATAGGTAGAGGCCCAGAATGTAAGTGTCGAGGCGTTGTTTAATGCCGGAAGTACAATTTGAGCACTGGAGCCCATCTCGGTGCCAATGTAAGCACCCTGACCATTTTCCCCATTACCCGCGTGTGCAAATCCATCCTGGAAGAATCCGGCATTGGTTTGATCCCAAACCCGAAGTGCGTTAACGGCCTCCCATTGAATGACCAGCGTGTCTTCGACCTCATCGTCGAGCTGCAGGGCAAATCCGTTTGCAGGCGACAACAGTGTGAACGGTTCGAATGACAAATTATCGTAGCTGTTGGATTTTGCCAGTTTAAAGATGTCGCCCTGAATTGAAATCATGTAACCCAGGTTCGGATTCACGAAGTTAATATCGATCGGCGTCGTAAGTACCGTATCAGGAACCAGTTCACCGATGGGGTATTCATCCCAGGTAACACCGCCGTTATCGGTGGTAAATACGTGTGGAATTTGCCGCAGTGAATTGTCGAATAAAGATCCGGTTTGTCTGTTTCCAAT
>JAIUMT010000276.1 GCA_022565415.1 Balneolales bacterium
AACATTTGGTCGAATGTCATTTCAACATGCATCACATTGCCTTTGAGAAGTCCGTGTTTGCGCTCGATATCCAGTGGGGTTTGGATGTACCAATCGATTAACTTTCCTTTCATATTGGGCGCATATCGCTCCAAAACCTTGTAGATTTTATGTGCTTCCTGCTCACGAATATCATCCCATTGTAAGCCATTTTGCATGTTATACGGATGCCATTGCGCCCACAGAAATAATGTATGTCCGCCATCAGGCGCTACCGTCGGATCAATTTTCGAGAACGTCATGGCCACAACGGCCGGTTCTTCGGGAGGTAAACCTTTCTGAAAATCGCCAATTGCCCGGTTCATGTATTCTCGCGACGGACAAAGCAATTGCAGTCCCCGATGAATATCGTCATCATCTGGACATGCCGTGTAAATCGGAAGTTCCTTAACTGCGCACCTCAGCACCATTCCGAATCCATTCCCAACATTGATGTTCTCGCCCCGGTGTAAAAGCTTCGAATCCAGATGTTCTGATCCAACCATTTTGAGCATCGTTGTTTGTACATGAGCGTTAGAAACGATTATTTCAGCCAGGAATTCCTCACCGGAAACGAGTTTAACTCCGTATGCTTTTCCATTTTTTATGAGGATTTTCTCGACGGGTGAATCTGCCCGAACCTCGCCGCCGTGCGCTTCTATCATGCGAATCATGGCCTGAGTTAGCATTCCGCTACCACCTTTCGGACGTTTCGCGCCACTTTCGTGCAGCATTGCCTGCCATCCCACAAAGTCTCCCGAGGCCGATTGGTCGGGCGTCGGACCAGACTGAGCCGCGAACCAAAGTAACGCCGTTTTTAGATAGGGATGCTCGAAGGCCTCATCAACCACTTGTCCGTAGCTACTCAAAATTCGGCGCAAACCATCCATTTGCTCGCCTTTTCCGAACATTGATCCGTCGCGAAATTGTCCACGAGCCATTTCAGAGATAATATTCTTGCCGGATGGAGGCACTAGAAATGTTTTTAGTACACCTTTGTTAATCCGTCCCCAGAATTCGATGAAATCTTTGTAATTTTGTACGTCGACAGGTGAAAGCTTGGCGATAGACTCCAGCGTTTTGTCGATATCGCGGTAAAAATGGAGCACGCCTTTGCCGTCGGGGTATGGATACGACATCATCGGATCCATTTCGATGTATTCAAGTCCGTAGCTGTACAGGTCGAGTTCATCCAAAACTGGTGTTTGATGAATCATGATGTGGGCAGAAGACCCGACATCCATGCGGAAACCATTGGGGTAATCATCACTTTGAAACATCGTTTCGGTGCAAACGGCGCCTCCGAGAGTGTCGCGGCGCTCCAGAACCAATACTTTTTTTCCGGCTTTGGCTAAGTATCCGGCCGTTGTTAAACCGTTATGACCCGACCCGATAATAATTGCATCAAATTGTATAGACATGCGTAAAAATGAAGTTTGTGTGTGATACGATACCCGTAAAATACCTATAATACCCAAATGAAACGTTTAGTCTTAGCATAGCATTCATTTTAGAATAAACCTCTCACAACCATTTATAAATTATGTCTTTTTTTAAATCCTTACTTGCCAGCATTCTCGGTGTATTTATTGCATTTACGCTGTTTTTGCTGATCGTAATTGGGGTCGTTGCCTCAAGCTCAAGCGAATCTGAACCGTTTGTTCGGGATGGATCTGTGCTGAATATTCCTTTAAGCGGAATGATTGGCGAACGACGAACGGAAGATCCTTTTATGGAGATTTTTGATCCGTCATCGGCGAACAGAGGCACCATGGACCGATTCAGAAGCAACATCCGCAAGGCAAAATCGGATAGTCGTGTCGCTGGTATTCGCCTCGATCTGGCTGGAGTTGGTGGATCGTGGGCACATCTAAGTGAAATGCGCGATCTTTTGATCGATTTCAAGTCGGAAGGTAAATTCATTTATGCGTTTATCGACGATCGGGGTGCGAACGAAGCCGGATATTTCATTGCAACTGCCGCCGATTCCATTTTTGCTCAGCCTGAGACCTATCTTGAAATGGACGGATTCTACATACAAGGACAGTTTCTCAAAAACACGTTCGACAAATACGGTGTTGAGGTCGATGTTATCACAACAGGGACGTACAAAACTGCAGCTGCCAGCTATGTAGAAGAGCAGTTCACAGCATCTGATCGCGAGCAACTTGGCGAAATCATGCAGCAGTTCAGCGATACATTTGTCAGTGCAGTATCCGAATACACCGGAATGGATTCTGAAACGATTAATGGCATCATGAACGGCATGCCTAATATACTGGTTTCCAACGCCTTAGAGCGCGGATTCATAGACGGCATCATTTACGAATCGGAATTTAAAGAATTGCTCAAGGAAAGAACCGGAAACAGCACGCTGAGGGATGTAAGTTTTGGTCGTTATGCCCGAGTTTCGCCATCAAAAGCCGGAGTTGACGTTCCCAGAAATGCCAAAGAAATTGCTATTATTTACGCCGAAGGACCAATTATGCCAGATTTCGGCTCTGATATTTTTTCTTCAGGTGGCAACCTCACCTATAAAAGCATGAAGAAAGCGTTTGATGAAGTCCTGGAAGACGACAACGTGGCCGCCATCGTAGTCCGGATTAACAGTCCGGGTGGGGCTGTGACGACATCAGAAGCCATTCGTAACCTCTTTATCGAAGCATCAGAGAAAAAACCCGTGATCGCATCAATGGGAACCGTAGCTGCTTCTGGCGGGTATTACATCGCGATGGGTGCCGACACCGTTTTGGCCGAAGCAAACACAATTACCGGCTCTATCGGTGTGGTGTTAATGAAACTCTCGTATGGAAACGCTCTTGAAGAAAACTTTGGCGTTACGCACGATGAAATCAAGACGCATCAAAACGCAAACTGGTTCTCCCCTGTTCGTTCGTTAAGTCCGGAACAACGTCGCGCTATGGAAAACATAGCCGATGAGACCTATACCAGTTTCCTTCAGCTCGTAGCCGATGCCAGAGGCCAAGAGCGCGATGAAATCCATCGTGTTGCTCAGGGACGAGTATGGACCGGTACTGCGGCGCTCGAGTTAGGGCTGATTGATGCTATTGGCAGTCTTCCCGACGCGGTTAGACTGGCCGCCGAAATTGCAGAACTAGATGAATATATTATCGGAACATATCCTAAGGAAAAAACGCTTCTGGAATCTTTGATGGAATCAGGAAATGTTCGGGCGACTCAAATCACCCGTCGTGCCCTTGGTATTACCCCATCGATCGACAAGATACTAAGTGATTTGAATGTAATGAGCCGTCCGCAGGTTTTCAGCATTATCGAAACAGATTTTTCCGTAAATTAGGAGGATGAACAAACGACACTTTAGCTTCGAACACCTTAGTGAAGGCCAATTTGATTTGTACCCTGATGGAAGTCTGCTTAAAAGCGAGCAGGCTTCTGTGTTGGGTAATTCTCGCCTCGATAACGAACTATACCTGAGCTTATCCACCTCTGTTGGGATCGATCCCATTTTGGTTTCAGGCAACGGGACGCACGTATTACTGGATGCGGGGCTCGGCTTAGGACTTGATCATAAGTCCGCGAACCCGAATATTTCCAACATCCGCACGAATATGGAGATTTTTGATGTTTCTCCATCCGATATCGACCACGTTGTTCTGTCACATTTGCATCATGACCACATCGCTGGACTAACTTACACCGACAATCAGTCGCGAATTCAGGCAACCTTGCCAAATGCAACGATTTGGGTGCAGCGAAAAGAGTGGAATCATGCCCTGGAGGCAATAGACACAGGCAACGATACCTCAGATATGCCGTATCAGCTTGATGATTTCTACCGATTGGTGGCAGATGGGCGGGTTCAATTTCTGGATGAGGGTACCACTGAAATCATTCCGGGAATTGAAGCGATTCGGACCGGCGGACATACCCCGGGACATCAAATCGTGCGCATCCGCAATAATGATCAGTTGGCGTACTATTTTGGTGATTTAGTGCCAAATGAGCACTATTTGGGATTCAAAATGATGAAAGACATCGATCTTGAAATCACAGAGTCGCGACAAATCAAGGTTTTGCTGTTAAAGCAGGCGTATCACGACAATGCCGACATCCTTTTTTATCACTCCGTTCACCTGAAGCACGGTAAACTGACGAAAGATACCAATCGACATTTTGTTCTGAAAAGTAACCGAAATGCGTAAAAGCATCTCGGTTTAACTTATTTACTGATTCATCGAGATAAGGAATTCGCGGTTATTTCGGGTTCCTTTCATCTTGTCCAGAACGAACTCGATAGCCTCCATTTGATTCATCGAAGTGAGGTATCGCCTCAGAAGCACAACTTTTCGCGCTCTTCCTCAGAAACAAACAGCTCTTCTTTCCTGGTACCACTCTTGTAGATGTCGATCGCAGGATAAATTCGTCGCTCTGATACTCTACGGTCCAGCACGACCTCCATATTGCCGGTTCCCTTGAACTCCTCAAAGATAACATCGTCCATGCGGGAGCCGGTTTCAACCAGCGCAGTTGCCATGATGGTAAGCGATCCACCATTTTCGATGTTTCGGGCAGAGCTGAAAAGCTGTCTTGGAACTTTAAGGGCTTCGGAGTCGACACCACCTGACATCGTTCGGCCATTATTTGCCGCTGTAAT
>JAIUMT010000277.1 GCA_022565415.1 Balneolales bacterium
ATTAAAACCCGTTTAATCTTTTAAAAAATTTATCGAATGGATGATGTTTTTAAAGGATTCTTACCAAAAAGGATGTCCGTCGCGGCAAAACGAATGAACCTGTATGAAATCCTCTACTCCGTCACCGTTCCGGTCGCCAACTGAAGCCCGGGCACTGTCCCAATACGACTCCCGTGTGGCAGAAAAGGCAATATCACGCACCATTTCAGCTCTGAACTTCCACGTAAGGGTGTCTTCAGCGCCACCTGCGGTTGCATTCGAGTTGAAATCATCTGATGTAACAATTTGAACGACTTCGTCGCTTTGAGCTGCGCGTTGGTAGCGTTCGTAGACATGACTGGCGAGGGTTGCTGCCGGATTCAAAAACTCGCCTGTACTCATGACCACCCAGTCGCCGGGTGCATGAATCTGAATATCGTAGTTTCCAAATCCGTGGTAAAATTCGGCTCTTGACAAGAATGGGTCGGGATGCCAGCCGATTAAGTCATCGTAGGTGGCCATTCTCGGGTGCCAGTATCCTGCGAATAAGACATTTCCCGAGTCGTGCCCAACCCGTCCGCCTGCACCTTGCTGTGGCATTTCCAACGAAAACTGAATTTCCAACTCGACTGTGGTTCCGGGAGCGACAACATTTTCCGGCACAATCATCAATCGGGTTCCGTTTACAATGTACCGATTACTACCCCGGGGTTGTTCGCTCAAACTGCTTCCCTCAACAGAAACATCGTACAATGTGATTGCCTCAGTTACCTCGTTCGTTTCGATGCGCATCGCCCCTTCCTTGTGCATATTCAAATCCAAATCGACATGCAGGGTGAACAGCGTATCGGGCGAATTATTATGATAAACCATCGATACAACGCCATCAATGACGTTTCTGTCGGGATGAAATGTTGCGACAATATCATAATCGGTGAACTGTTGCCAGTAATTTGCACCCGGACGACCCGATTCCGTTCGGGTACCATTGGAAACGGCATCTTTATAATAGTCGGGCACAGAAATTGGATTCACAAACGGACGTTCGGTCTGAGGAACCTGAGCGCTGGCACTATTAGCAAGCATAAAAATGAGCGCCAACCCCGAAATAAGGGTAGTTAATCGTGTACTTGTCATAGATAAAAGGACTACGTTATTATTTATTATTTGAGAAATATGAAGGTTCGTTTCCGGGTTTCCACTTGATATTACAACCAATACTTGGCGTTTGGTCTTCGGGAATTGCATTACCATCGAGTAGTTGATCAATGGCTCTGGCCATATCGGCGCCAGTTACCGGACTCGCGTTTTTAGGTCGGGAAGCGTCGAACTGACCTCTGTAAACCAGTTTAAGGTCACCATCAAACAGAAAAAAGTCTGGAGTACATGCAGCTTTGTAGGCGTGAGCGACCTCCTGAGTTTCGTCGTACAGATAAGGGAATCCGTAATTGAACGTATCGACCTCTTCTTTCATCTTATCGGGGGAATCGGCCGGATAGTTATCGGCATCGTTCGACATAATTGCCACAACATTCACCCCTCTGCTTATCCAGTCGCCTGCAAGAACCACAAAATGATCGCGGATATGCTTTACATATGGACAATGATTACACCAGAACGCGACAAGCAATCCTTTTTTGCCCTTGAAATCATCTCTGGAAATGAGATTTCCGTTTGTGTCTTTAAGTTTAAAATCGGGGGCTTTTGTGCCTAATTCGAGCATTGTTGAGTTTACTGCAGCCATAATTTCTTAACTAATTTCGTTTAAATTCATGTGATTATAGCGTTGCTAACGATGCAATCACGTCGATATTCTGAGTTATACGAATATTCGGGTTTTGGCTGAAGTTACACAATTCTGCGGTTGGCGTGAAATTAGGTGATGTACGTATGAACTTGGTCTATTTCATTTGGATAACCATGCGCTATGTCTGGAATTTCAACTCCTGTTCTTCGGCAAACAAGACCTGTTTGATGGTGAAAAAGTATAGTACATCAACGGTAGAATAACTCCATTTCACTTTATTGTTCAATGAAAGTCATTTATCGTACTTTTAATAGTACACTTTAATGGCATTTTCGTATTTTATAGAGTACACCATATAACCAATGCCTTGTATACCTGATTAAAACGATTCAGATTTGATGGAAATAACTTCCCTAACGGCAGCTACCCGAAAGAACAAATATTGAATACGATATGGATGAATTGGTTGATAAATACCGACGACTTTTGACAACGGTCAACACGGAGTTTATCCGTGGTTTGTACGATAGTGTGAACTGGGAGGCTCGGGCAATCAGCATTCAAGGGGCCCGTGGGACTGGTAAATCAACCTTAATGCTTCAACGCATTATTCTTGCCAACCTACCGGAAGATCAATCGTTGTATGTAAGTCTAGACGACCTGTATTTCAGAGAGCACTCCCTAATTGAAATCGTTACTAATTTTGTTAGGTTCGGTGGTAAATACCTATTTATCGATGAAGTTCATAAATACCCTGACTGGCAGCAAGCTGTCAAAAATATATACGATTTCAACCCTGATCTTAAAATAGTTCTGTCAGGGTCATCAATGCTCGCACTACAAGATGCGCTACCCGATTTGGGCAGAAGGGTTTTAAATTATCAACTACACGAACTTTCGTTACGTGAATTTTTAAACCTGAAGTACGGATTAAATCTATCGTCCATATCGTGGAATGAACTCGTCGTTCAACACCCTACTCTGAGGCGTGACTTGGTTGCCAGTATACCATATCCTCTTGCAAAGCTTAAAGAATATCACCAAATCGGTGCCTATCCTTTTTTCATGGAGGGTGAACATGACTATCCCCGGCGACTCAATCAACTCATCAACCTTCTTATCGATTATGATCTTCCTGACGTTATTCCTGTTACACTGTCAACAAGAAATCAGCTCAAAAAACTGCTAAGTGTGGTTTCAAAATCGGTTCCTTTTACGCCCAATATCGCCAAACTGGCCCGAACATTGGATGTTAGTCGATCAAGACTGCTGGAATTACTGCACATTCTTGAGCGGGCACAACTTTTGCGCTCGTTGCACGCCAATACCAAAGGCGTAAGTTTCCTGAACAAACCCGATAAACTCTACCTCCACAACACCAACCTGATCCATCTGCTTGGGGAGGGAAATCCCGACACTGGCAACCTTCGGGAAACCTGGGCACTTTCACAGCTTGCCGGAGCCGGCCTTCAGCTACGATATCCTAAAGCTGGAGATGTTCTTGTTAACGGACACTGGACTTTGGAAGTGGGAGGCGCAGGTAAAGCAGGAACCCAGTTGTTGGGAGTGGATAATAGTTTGATTATCCGTGATGGGATTGAACATGGCTATGGTAATGTCATTCCTCTATGGCTTCTTGGTTTTCTGTATTAATACCTGTCAAAAAACGAAGACACTAAATTACCGGTCAAAATGTCATGTTTACACTTTGGCTGACTCACCAACATATACATTTTTGGTAAACTGGAGTGTGTAGCAGATTGATTTCAATTAAAATCTATATCCGACTGTAAATGAAGTCTGATAATGATTTGAAGTAATCGTTGCTATATCCACGTGAATTTAGTTGGAAACCTGTCTCCAGTGACCAGGAATCGGCTATTGGTTTTGAAAATCGTACTCCGAATTGAAAACCCGCTACACTATCAAAGTCAAAATCCGGGACAGATTCCGGATCTTGCGTCCCGTCTATATCAAGTGTCATATTACTGATAGTGAGTCCGCCATAAATGGAGGTTTGGATTTTTTGTGCGTTCAGCGGGCTGGTTACAAGCAGAAGTAATACAAATGATGCTAATGTGAATACAATTCTTTTGAGATAATTCATTATGAATACTGTTTTTAAGGGTAATGGCATGTGCTGTTTTGGGACTGAGTTGTTTGATAGCGTCGACCCGCTCATCGGTTGGACCACCGCCGGCGAGATGTCGACAGCGGTTCGGTATGGCCCCAGGGGGCGAAGGCGTACAGGTGACGGGAGCTTTGTGCGAAAATTCGTCCGTCGTGTGTAGATATTCTTCGAAAGAACGAACCTTTAGGCGGACTCATTCGCGCCATTATTTTCCCGTCTTCGGTGCGTACAATATGCATAGATCCCGAGGTCATAACATAGGCGTAGCCGTCTAGGTATGCTACCGGACCAGAACCTGTTCCTGCGTTGAAATCCTTATAATAGACAAGATGCCCGTCGGACTTACGGACTTTGTTCAGGCCACCATTATTGTTTAGATACAGATACTCTGGACAGTGGTCGGCCAAGTCAACACTGCGCACCTCGTTGGTGCGCCAGAGCTGCTGCCCTGTAGCCGCATCTAAGGCAAAGACTGCCTCTACAGTCTCTTGGCTTGGGGTACGGGTTCCCGTTGCCATGTATACCCGCCCATTTTCCACGACGGGTATCATACTGGTTAAGTGCGCCAGATCCCCGGGGTGGTAGCGCCAAATTAGATCCATATCCGGGAGGCGGTAGGCACTCAGGGCGCCTGTACCCTGATAACGATGTGCGGCGTAAAGGATATCACCAACGGCTATGGAGTTGTAAAAAGAGGCGTTCATATCGAATCGATTTCGCTCACCTGACGGGGTCAGTGTAAACACCCAATTTCCACGGCCAGCAAGCAAGAAACC
>JAIUMT010000278.1 GCA_022565415.1 Balneolales bacterium
AGGCGAGAAAATGGCCTTCCTGCAGTATATCGGCTCGGCGGTGGTAATTTCTGGTATAGTTATTGCGCGTCGCAATTAGAACTATTTTTTGTATTTTGGGACTTCAATACGACAAATTATCCTATTCAAGCCATGTTCCGTTATTTTGTGTTTTTTCTACTGGTTTTTGCCACCGCTCAACTATCATACAGTCAGGGTGATAACCGCAGGCAGAGTGGGAATCAGGAATCTGCATTAGGCAATATCTATGTTGACGAAATTGGAATTCGCCTCATCACTGAAGGACTATACTTCGAGAGTGAACTTGATCCCGATACATATGTACTCGGCCCTCTCGACGCATTAAGTGTATCAATACAAGGTTCAGCTAATCTCATTTTTCGAGGATTGACTATTAATCCGACAGGTGACATTACAATTCCAACTATTGGTGGTATCCGTGTTTCCGGACTCACATTAACGGAAGCCTCTGCAACGATACGAGATGCTATTCAGCCAGTTTATGCAAACAACGATGTAGTCACTACACTGGATATTCCCCGCAATATCGTAGTTCACATGCTTGGTGATGTTCCGCAACCTGGCGTTCGTTTCATGCCTGCTTTTAGTCGGTTGAATGTAATGGTTATGTCGCTTTTTGCTGAAGAATACTCACCCTTCATGATGAACAATCGCCCGGCAATGTCTCAAGCAGGAAGAATGGGTGCCGAAAGTCAGCAGGTTCAGGGTAGCTTTGCTGAACAGGATGAAAGCCCAGAACAACAACAGCAAACCATAGATAGGATTGACAAACGAAATGTGGGAATAAACTACCTTCGAACGTATAGCCTCAGAAATATTACTATACTACATTCAGATAGCACGGAAACACGAGCCGATTTGTTAGGTTACTACTTTGGAGGAATGCTCGATAGAAATCCGGTTCTCAAGTCAGGCGATAGAGTATTAATGCAATATCGGAACACGAATGCACCCCTGATAAGCGTATCAGGAGCTGTGCAGCGCCCCTTCAATGCCGAATATTTTGAGGGGGACACCGTACAGGACCTTATCCAAATTGCAGGTGGCCTTACTGAATTTGCAAATCCGGAAGCTATTCTCGTTTTCGAATCGGGTAATGAAACCCCTATTACTCGAACTCTGGATGATCTCAGCACAATGGAGGTCAAGGCTAACACCAGAATTGTGGTGACAAAAAACGAGGATGTTCGCACAGAAAATAGTTCTGTTTGGGCTGCCGGAGAGATATTAAATCCAGGTAACTATCCGATTAAGGACCGCACCACCACTCTTCGTGATTTGTTGGATATGGCAGGTGGATTCACAGCCGATGCTCTTCCACAGGCAGCATACATTAACAGAAAAGTGGGAAAAACGGAGCAAACTGAGCTCAGAAGCGTTCGTACCGACAACCGCGACCTACTCAGCCGTACAGCACCACTTTATCTCGATAACTTAGAATATTTGGCCTTAGAACAACGTACTAGCCTAAATATTGTTCATGTAAACCTACGGGACGATTTTACACTGGATAATACACGACTGCATTCTAATGATAGGCTAATCATACCAAGAGATCAAAATACAATAACAGTTTGGGGGCAGGTAAATAATACCGGGTACTTCCCTTTTTGGCCAGAACGTAATGTTGATGATTACATTTCAATGGCCGGTGGACCTTCACTAAGCGCTGACACTGAAAGAATATATATCATAAAGGCGGGTACAAATGTATGGTTTCGCCCCAACGAAACGACATTAGAATCTGGCGACATGATATTCATCGACCGTATACCTGTTGAGAATATTGAGATTTTACGCAGGTATGAACTCGAAATGGCGCAGCAACGAAATAACAACTTATCCCTCATCTTTGCAGGGTTAGGCACCATCAGCAGTATCGTGACTACTGTTATCCTTCTATTAAACCGATAAGCCTGAATTCCACATGAAGTATTCTGCACCAAGTGGTCTGGAAGTTTTAAGATACCTTACCTCCAGATTTAAACTTTTTTTTATCGCATTGGCTATTGCAGCTATCGGAAGCGTGGTATATGCCCTCTTACAAGATAATGTATACAAATCTACGGCCAATCTTTTCCCTGCAGAAGACCGATCTGTTGGTCTTGGACTCCTTGGTGGCGGCGGTGGAGGGTTAAGCTCTCTAGCAGGTGGCTTGCTTGGCAGCCGCAACCGAAGTGTTGACAGACTGTATGTTTTACTAGGCAGCGAATCAATTAGCCGCAGAGTAATTGACAGATTCAATCTTTTGGAGGTTTATGAATTGCAAGGCAGTGAGAACCCATACTGGGATGCCATAAATGAGCTTCAGCAAAACACCCAATTCCGTGGACTTCGTGAAGGCAACTTTTTAATTGAAGTGTGGGATACAGACAAAGAGCGAGCCCGGGACATGGCCAATTATTACGTTGAACTTGTGAGCGAACTCAATACGCAAATTGCCAGTAGTGAAGCAACACTATACAGAGAGTTTATTCAAAATCGCTATCAGGAATCATTAGAACAGATTGAGAGTCTTCGTCAGCGAATGAAGGAATTTCAGCAAACCTACGGTGTTTTTGAGTTACCAGAGCAAGTCAAGGCAAATATTGAAGTTATAGGACAGGTTGTATCACAGCAAGTGGAAAGCGAAGCGAAGGTAGCCTTGCTTAGAGAAACAATTGGAACAAACAATGACCTCTACCGAAGAGCTGTTTCTGAGCGAGATGTATTACGAAATACAGTTGACCAACTTTATCGCAACACAGATAAAAGCCCACTGCTTCTGTCATTCGATGAGCTGCCTGAAATTGCCGATCAGTACACAAGGTTGATGCAAGACATAGAAGTTGAGATTCAAATCCAACGGTTCATGCTACCGCTTTTCGAGCAGGCTCGCCTCGAAGAGCAGAAAGCATTACCTGTTGTAACCATTATCGACGCCCCAAGAATTGCCGAGAGAAAAGACAAACCATTTCGAGCGCTTATCGTTTTGGGCACATTGCTATCCGTGTTCATTTTACTGATTATCTATCTCGTTATTGAACTTCATATTCGAAAAAATCGTGACTTCTTAAAAAGTTTGTTGCGTGATCCTGCAGCATAAACCATGGATACCCGTGCACTCACCTTAACTGATTTCATACCTGTAGCTGCAGTGTGCGCGTTCAGCTTTGTTGTGTTAATTGCATCAGGTGGTAACGTATTGGTTCTACTAGCAATTTGTGCCTTACTTACAGGCGTACTTGTTGTAGTATACGGTCATCATCACCTACCTGTAGTTTATTTTGGTGCCACTTATTTCATACTGAACAATCCCCCTGGCATCGATACCGGCGAAATTGTTTACTATGCAGTTTTTACGGCTTTTCTATTGTTTTCTTTTCTCCCGATGCTTGCTACAGCCCAGTTTCGTTTTGAAAACGCTGTCGACAACATGGTATTCACATTCTACCTTGTTATAGGGTTCGGGATTGTAATAAGTATACTTTTTCGTGATCCAACGACTAGTCTCATAGGTTCAGGGGCCGCATTCTCAACAATCGTTTTGTACTTCCCTCTTCGCAAATATCTTTCGAATGAAGGGAATCGACGAATCTTTTTGATGACTGCTTTTTTGGTGATTTTTGCCGTAGTAATTCGCAATTTCGTTAACTACCGCCAAATCGTGATTCAGGCTACAATGGCATGGGAACTGGAGCTGGCAAGAACGGCCGTAAACGAAATTGTGATTCTGTTTGGAGCTGTTCTTTTCCTGGTTTTATTCAGTTATAGCAAGGGGTTCAAACAACGTATTTTATATGGGATCCTATTCATTGCGCCATTTTTGGGTCTTTTACTCACTCAGAGCAGGGGTTATTGGCTTACATTCATTTTTGCTGTTATCATCATCATATTTCTGGCAGGTAAACGTGAACGGGTATTCGCAATTAGCATAATCGCTATCATTGGGGTAACAGGGGCAACTATTGCCGTCTTGTTTTTTGCTGAGGAGGTCCAATTTGTTCTCGCAGGTCTGACAGAGCGATTTTCAACGCTGGGCGCTACTAGTCAGGATCTATCGTTAATGGAAAGAGTAGCAGAATCTCAGACTGTGTGGGAAGCCATCAAAAGTCGCCCAATTACAGGATATGGCATGGGTGGACAATACCTTCGCTATAACATGATTTTGGAAAATACCTACGCATTGTCGAATTACGCACACAACGGATATGTTGCGATTTGGTTTAAGTTCGGTATTGGTGGACTACTGGTTGTTTTAACATTGTATTTTACTATTCTTCTGAAAGCATATCAGTGTTTTAAAAAGCATCCATCCGCTCTATACAGACAAATCAGTCTGGCCATATTTACAGTTATTGCAGTTATTTTCATTCTCAATAATACCTCACCAATTTTCATCATGTTTGACGGTATATTCTTTACGATTGTAACCGCAGCCTTCATCGGTTCCATTTACAACGACATTCAAACAACAGATGAAGGTAAATCTTAATCGAATTCTAGAGGAATCCTCCCCTGAAACCAGCGAGCATCGTCCATAATATTGGCTGGATCAGCCTGGCGAATGTAATCACCAAGCCCCTTTGGCTGTTTTTCATCATTCAGTCGGCAGGGCTTTTAGGTGCCGAAA
>JAIUMT010000279.1 GCA_022565415.1 Balneolales bacterium
GAGTTTCTCAAAAACCGGGAAATCGGCACATATGATGCACACAATTCGTTCAGCTACAACCAATTGCACAGCGAATCCACCGAAGGATGGATCCACAGTTCGTGGAATAATGTGCGCTTCGCTCCCGAACAAGATGTACTCATGTTTACCTCCGAAACAGATGGGTGGAACCACATCTACACCGTTAACGCAAACGGATCAAACTTCCACCAGGTCACGAGCGGAAACTGGCAGGTCGACTGGAATCAGTGGCTCGACAATAACCGTATCGCATTTGCCAGCACCGAGGTCGATCCCGGCGAACGACACGTGTACATTCACGACCTCCGACGCAACCAAACCACGCAAATCACCCAGGAACCCGGATTCCGCGATAACTTCGTACTAAGCCACGACAGCAAGCACCTCGCCTATCAATTCACGTATTTTAATCAGCCAGACGATATCGTTGCGATAAACCTAGACCGACCCCGGGGTGAAATCCGACTCACCAACAGTGTTCCGGATCGATTCACAGCCCTACAGCTCTCCATGCCAGAGTACATACGGTTCACGGGACGTGACGGCACCACCGAGCTATCCATGGAACTCATCAAACCGTATGATTTCGACCCAAACCAGCAGTACCCGGTAGTGGTGTTCATGCACGGAGCCGGATCGCTTCAGAACGTGTACAAGGGTTGGTCGGCAAATTATTGGCGCGAATATCTGTTTCATCACTACCTTGCCCAGCGGGGATATGTGGTTATTGAGGTCGATTTTCGGCACAGCTTGGGTTACGGTCGCAAGTTTCGAGAAGATGTTACCAACTGGATGGGCAAATACGAATTGGAGGATGTGATTGATGGAATCGACCTGGTGGCCGAAGACGGATATATTGATGTAAATCGGGTTGGCGTTTATGGCGGCAGTTATGGCGGATTCATGACGCTTTACGCCCTGAGTCATGCACCCGATCGCTTCCATGTTGGAGCCGCCCTCCGGAAAGTCACGAATTGGGAGAATTATTACTGGGCAAATCCGTGGTACACGGGTCCGCGACTGGGGCATCCCGAGCGAGACTCCCTCAACTATGCCCGCAGTTCGCCCCTAACCTTTGCCGACAGTCTTTCCCGTCCTGTATTGCTACTGCACGGACTCAACGACGACAATGTAGGATTTCAGGATGCGATGCAGTACGTAGACCGGCTTATTAAGTCTGGAAACGAAGAATTTGATCTGATGGTGTTTCCATCAGAGCGACACAGTTTTACTCAGCCTGAAATGTGGTACGATCAATACCGCCGGATTTTCAACTATTTTGAACGGTATTTGAAATAGATAATTTTGGCTATTGCTCTATTAAAAGGCCCGCCAGATACTCACCTAAATGCGTTTCCATAATTTCGCGGTAGCGGTCGCTTTGCAAAAACCCTCCGTCGGCAGCGAAGAATTCCTCAATTACCTCTCCCCAGCTGGAGTCAAGTGGCATAATGTATCCAAACTCCTCGGAGGATAAATCTGCCGCCTCGTGGCGTTGCAAGGAAATTCCTCCCTGCGTCGCCCGCCAATAGTTGTAAATGTCGATGTAGGCAAAGTAACGGTCAGATTCCGCCACCCGATTCACAATTTCATCATTAGAACGGGCCGTTTCGATCGCGGCATCCGGATAGTACTTCGATAATAGGGCAATGAGTCGACTTTCGTGGAGGGTTCCTTCGAAGGCCAGGGCTGCCCGACCCGAGAACGTAGACGAAATTTCATCGACGGAGGTGAGCTCTGGCGCATCCCGATGTGTGATCAACGCCGCGATGTTGGTCATGTAAGGCGGACTAAACATTAGCTCACCCCGACGGGCTTCCGTAATGGTAACATTTCCCATCCCAATAACGCCGTCATCCGCATTCACAACACGCTCATAAAACCGGCTCCAGTTTTCGTCTTCAACATATTGAATATCAATATTCACAGAATGTGAATCTGCTAAAAACTGGTGGAATTCAGCCAGAATATCGATTACCACACCCGTTAGGTTTCCATTCGAATCGGTATAGGCAAATCCGCTTGCTGGCACATAAATCGCCGTCAGAATGCCACTGCCATCAGATGCCGCGTCAGACCATGAACTGCCTGATAGAGGCTCATCCGATGGGATGATTCCTGCCGATTCTGGGTTGATGTTGCACGAAATACTTGTCAGTGCAAACACTCCTAGTATGATTAATGATCTCATTTTTTAGATTTTATTGCCAAACTGGGTTAATCCACTCTTCGTCATAAATCTCTTCTTCGAACGTGCCGTCGGGCAATCGCTTAACACGGGTATCTGAGAATTTTTCGACCGCATAAGCGAAGATTTGGTTAATCAACGTGTTCCAATTCGCATGGGGATTGTGGGTGTGAATGGCGATAGACATATCGGCCTGAGGGATATACATCAAAATGTTTCGGTAATCCATCAAGTTCCCGGTATGACCATGATGCGGGATTCCGGATCTACTCCAAATTCGGGTTCCAAGTCCGTAGTTATGTCCGCCAACTCTAGCTCCTAAATTCACACTCATCTGATCCGAAAGCTCTTTAGGCACAAATCGACCACCGTACAAATTCCATCCGAAAAGAGCTAAATCTGTGGGACTTGCAACCATCGCTCCTGCTGCGCCCGCCGATGTTAGGTGGTATTCGTAGGTTCTGTTGTTAAATGCAATTCCTGGAATTGTATTAGAGGAGGTGCTGAAATCGTCGTAAAGAATGTGTTCGAGTCCGAGTGGTTGGAACAGCATTTCTTCAAATGCGTCGGCAAGATCAACGCCTGCGTATTTCTCTGCAACAGCGCCCAATACGCAAAAAGCTGTGTTTGAGTATCCGTACGAATTTCCTGGCTGAAAGCGCGACCCATTGGTTACCGCAAATTGAACCAGCTCTTCGACTGTCCAGACTTTGCTGCCCGTGAATGTCGGGTGCCCCCAGAAGGCTTGTGAGTTCAGGTGATCAAAAACTCCGGCTGTGTGGCTCAACATCTGACGTAAATTCATGATGTCGGCGTTCGGAAGCGGCGTGTCGTAGTGATCGGTGAGAATATCGTCGAGACTTATTTTCCCTTCTTCGACCAGTTTTAGTATGAGGGCAGTCGTCATTGGTTTGGTGACACTGGCAACGCGAAACATGCTGGTTCGCTCGTATGCCGGAAAATTGGCGCTGGTGCCCATGTGTCCGGTGTAAGCCGCATAGGCGTCGCCGTTATGGTCCACGACGGCTACAGAGACGCCCCGGAGACCCGACGTGTGCACACTCACCAGTCTTACAACTTCATCCTGAAGTTCCCGCTCATCTACCGAACCAAACACACGAATGGAGACGGTTACACTATACTGACTGGTTCCGTTGTCAGCAGTGATTTTCAACTCATATGTGCCAAGGTCGTCACTGGTTGGAGTTCCGCTAAGCTGTGACTGTTCGGGTATATAACTGAGCCATGAAGGGAGTCCTTCAACGCTCACATCAACTGGAAGTCCGTTCGGGTCGGAGACCATAATTTCTTCCACAAAATCGGATCCGGAAACAGCCGACAAACTAGCTGGTATTGTGATGTGTGGCGGATCGACCTCGGTTATGGTATCGTCTTGGCAACCAACAAATATGGAGG
Source organism: Balneolales bacterium (assembly GCA_022565415.1). Lineage (GTDB taxonomy): Bacteria > Bacteroidota > Rhodothermia > Balneolales > HLUCCA01 > HLUCCA01. Next base: position 3,626 of record JAIUMT010000279.1, read on the forward strand.
CAACTAAAATAAGGGGCAAAAATCTTCTAAATAGCATGATAAACGTAGCTTGGTTCTAGGTTAGCTCAAGATAATCGGCTCGGTGTAATAATGAAAACGGTAATGTGAACTTAAAAATTCTGTTCTACTACCATAAATCTGTTTTTCAGATGTAGCCAGGTACTAACTGGGTGGTGACCGGCATCGCGCTTAACAGTAACGAATCGGCAATAAAGCTCCACTTGTTCCTCATTCGGCACTTCAAAAAAAAGCCCCAGCGACCAAAACATTTGAAACATCACTTTTATGTAAACGACAAAAAAATGATACATTACCAGGTATATCACCTACTGCAACTCGTTCACCCCTGCAATTATGAGAAATCTGATACTTTCTATTTTGATGCTGGCTTTTGTTGGTCCGGCATTTGCCCAACTTACCGACCTTCCCGATCGCGCGGCCGATGCCATTTCAGGAAGTGAGTTAGAGGAACTTGTTCGGAATTTGCCCCTTAGTTCGCGCGAGAATGAGATCTATTCGCAAATTATGAGCGGAAATGTACCTGATTTTCAGCGAAATCCGGTCGAAATTAGTTTTTCACAAACGGTCGGAGGGGTATCGTATGAAGTTTCGTACCGCGTTTTACCCGAATATCTCGCCGTTGGCTCAGGTGACGACTATTTTCTGATTCCAACCACGCCGATTTTGGACCAGCGCCTTTGCAATCAGCTCAACTGTATTCTTCCGACCCGGAAAATGGTCGATCAAATTTGGGCACAATCGGATGTTAAACTTGCTCCATCTCCGATTACATGGAACGATGCGAATGTCACTATTCCGGTAATGTGGCAACATAATCTCACTGTTCGGAATCAGCGATCGCAGACGTTAAACGACCATCCTCTGGGCGCGCTGGTGGCGGGACACAAAAAAGACGTCATCATCGCAAACCGCATTTACAGCAATCCGGCTTCGAAGCCTGTTGTAATTTACGGTTGGCACTATCAGA
>JAIUMT010000280.1 GCA_022565415.1 Balneolales bacterium
GCCGCCGTACCCTAGTTCACCAAACTGCCACATCATACGTGGACCCGGAACGGTAAAATAAAGTGCTCCAACAGCTTGCTGGCGCTCAAGAGCGATATCAAGGTTTCGGATATCATAATCACCAGAACGGTTTCCGTAATTCAGATTTTTGAACATAATCCATTGTTCATCATGACTTTCCAAATATGCAATCAAGTTCGGAACAGTCCAGTTGCGGGTGCGATACCAGGTGTTAGAAATGTTCGAATTTGATCCTTGGTAACCCATGCTGATCTCCTGATATGGCGTGGTCACATTGTTCCAGAACATCATTCCGTTGATTTCAGGCTCGTTGGTACGATAATGAGCTAGTTCACGCTCCTCGCTATCGGCAGTAAAATGCTCGAGAATAATGTACGCGTTGGAATCAACTTCCCACATTCTGTCGGCCATACGTTTGAGGTTGCCAATACGCTGGGAATTATAGCCACCGTAGTTCGAACTGTTGAAATTCGTGGCAAAACCCTTGGTTAAATCGAAACGATATCCGTCGATGTTGTACGTCTCGATCCAATAACGGTTCATTCTGTCGAGCCAGTAGCGAATGTAGGGATCGTTGTGGTTCAGGTGTCTGAATACGTTAAACTCATGACCCGGACCTAAAAACCGATTCTCTGCCAAGTTTGGACCGTAAAGCGCAACCAACGGCGATTTTTCCTGAGTGTGATTGTAAACCACATCCAAAATTACCGCAATCCCGCGGCTGTGGGCTGCATCCACAAAACGCTTGAACGACTCGCGCGTTCCGTAGCTTTTGTCGAGGGCACCGTGGAAATTCGGATTGTATCCCCAGCTAAGGTTTCCATCAAAATTAGAAACCGGCATGAGTTCGATGGCATTAATTCCGAGTCGATCCAGATAGTCGAGCGTATCGCGAAGTACATCAAACGTGCTTTCTTCCACAAAATCCCGGAGTAACAACTCGTAGACTATGAGTTCGCTCTGATTGGGGCGTTGGTAGTCGGTTGATTGCCACACATACGGAGTGCGCCCCGGCATCATCACGGTGACCACGCCTTCAGTTTTATCCTGCGGGTAGGCGATTAAATCAGGATAAACGGTGTTAGAAATGAATCGATCCAGACCCGGATCCAAAATTTTCTCTGAAAAGAGGTCTGCTATGCGGATTTCGCCATCGACAAGATACTGAAATCGGTATTCTTGTCCGGCAGTGAGATTTTCGACAGTCACCCAGAAGTGAACGCTATCCTCACGAACTTCATATCGGTTCATCAGAAAATCGTTGCTTACCTCCCAATCGGTAAAATCGCCGATAACGTGCACAAATTCCTTACCTGGGGCGAACATTGAGAACGTGACCGTTGATCCGTTTTCGTGGTAATTAACCCCATCCTCAATTCCTGCAGGACGTGCCGCTGATGGAGACTGCTCTTTAACCACGACATAGGTGCGAGTGGTGTCGGTAACTCCGTTCGTCTCGGTAGCAACAGCCATGAGGTCGGTTCTGCCCGAGGCGCCAACGGTTAGCGAGTACGACAGGGATTCGGTGTCGGCGACATCCGTAACGAGCGTATTATCAACAAACAGCTCGATTTTCGAAATAGCTGAAATCGAGGCACTGGCAACGATTTCAACATCAATTTCGGCATTAGGCTCAACAAAAGAGGGAAAATATGGAGAAGTTGAAGGACTATCGAATCGAACGAAAACTCCGGGTTCGTAGATATCGATGAAAATATCGCCACCTTGAGCGGTTTTCCCTTCTCTCCAGGAACCGCCAACGGCAGTGCCCGAGCGAAATACTAGTGCTAACTGAAGAATTTCTTCGGAGGCGGGCACGCCATAGTATTCGCGTACATCAGGAATTGTAAGTTCGTATAAATCTGGAGCGATGCGGGTTAACTTGGCTTTGGGAATGTTCACTCCCCAGCCGGCCACAACATAGCGCCAATCGCTTGATCCGGTGCTTTCAGAAGTAATTACGCCCGTATGTGCGTATACGTCACCGGTGAATCCGGCAAGTCCGCCGCTTCCTTGGGTTGCATCGAATGTAATGGTGATTTCATCATCGATGACGGGAAATGGTGGATTGGTTGTAATAAGCTGTGCATAGCCAGAAACACTAAACAAGAGTGTTAGTAGAAATGCGACAACGGTAAATTGACCATAGTTTTTCATTGGGAACATATTGAGAGTAGACATTAAGTAATCCGTAACAGACGGTCGTCTGATGGAAATAGATTTGCTAACTGAGGTAGAAAATATCAGACAGTGACCTTATCAGTAACCGATGAAGATCGAACTACTAATTCAGGTGAAAAAATTGTGTGTGAAACGTCTGCTGAATCTTCGTCCATTCGCTCGAGTAGTTTTTCGAGAGCGAGCCATCCCATATCGTACATGGGTTGTTTCATGCTGGATAGACCGAGAAACTCGGAAAACCGCAGATCGTCGAAGCCCATAATTGGAATGGTGATTCCTTTGTCGTTCATAGCTTTTAGGGCTCCCATTGCTTGAATATCGGAGCTTGCGAAGCATGCATCTGGTCGGACTTCCATATCGAGTACCTGGCTCATGGCCTCGTACCCGTTTCGTTCGGTAAATCCGTCGCGACTATAATGAACACCAGAAAAAATCAGGGAGTTGTCGACGATTCTTCCGGCGTCTTGTAAAGCGCGGGAGTAGCCTTTGATTCGATCTTGGGCTGGTTTTGAATTTTCGAGTGCCGTAATCATGGCAATTCGATCATAACCTTGATTTATCAAGTGTGATGTGGCCAAATAAGCGCCTTCCACACTATCCACACTTACAGAATCGAAGTCAGTGTGGTATTCATCAATCAGGGTAATATTGTTGTGCAGTTTCTTAATTCTGGACCACTGCTGGTCGTTTAAGTGTATTGAAATCAATAAATAACCATCAGCAACACCACGTTTTATCAGGTATTCAACTTGCTGATCGAGGTCGTCGCTAATTCGAACGTTGTAAATGTTCAGGTCGTAGTCTTCGTCGGCGATTTTATCTTGAATTCCCGCTAGAACCTCCATGAAGAAGTGGTTCGATATAACGGGTACGATAACGGTTATTAATTTTGATTTTTTACGTGCTAGTCCCTGAGCCATCGCGTAGGGATGGTATCCTGCGTTGTGTGCAATAGCTAGTACTTTATCGCGGGTTTTGGGCGAAACGTTGTTCGCTTTATTAAATACCCGGGATACGGTTGCTATACTCCCACCGGCTTCACGTGCTATATCGTATATAGTAGCTGACAAAACTAATTTCCTGAAATCTGTAGAGATAATATAATGCAGAGCCGATCGGTTGAACGGCCCTGCATCGTTAAACAGCCGATATTATTTAACTAACATCATTGTTTTGTTCTGTACAAAGTTACCAGCACGAATCTGATAAATGTACACGCCTGATGCCAGGTTAGCGGCATTGAAATTTACCGAGTGTGTGCCAGCAGGCATTACACCATTCATTAGTGTTTGAACTCGCTGACCGAGCACATTATACACATTAAGTTGGACATTTTCAGTTACCGGGATGGTAAAGCTGATGTTGGTTGTCGGGTTGAATGGGTTCGGATAGTTGTTATGGAGCACATACGCATTAGGTTGCTGTGTAGCTTCACGATCGATACTTGTTGTTAAACCGTATGTTGGCGGCTCTTCAACATCCAGATTTCTCCATGTCCATGTAATTGGAGCAAGTTGAGCTGACTCAGGCCAGATAATATCGTCTGGATCTTCATCATCAAGAGGTTGAATGTATCGGTAGTATCGACGTCCCATTGCAAATCCGTCGCCGTTTACAACACGTTCGCCACTTTCACCGGGCTGAATGTAGGCAATTACAAATCCAATATGGTTTTCGGTCGGTAATTGTACTTCCATCTCGAATTCGTAAATATACGATTCGCCAACGCGGGTGAACTTAACTCGCTCGAGTTGATCTGCATTCTCAGCATCCAGAATTGGAATATCATCGCCAACAGGTAAACCTTGAGTTAAACCAAACAAAGGAGTTTGAATAATCAGGTATACATCATCTTCAGCTGGATTGAACGGAGTTGTGTGCTGTGTAGCAGGCTCCATATCAATTGAGAACAACACGGGCATGGTTGTTTCACCATCGATGGTTTCACGAATGATCCCTTGTGGCGGAATATTGTTGAAGAACGATACTCCACTACCAAAGTCATCGGTTGTTTGCTCTACTTCGTTGGTGAATATGTGAATACGGTCACCTCCGCCAAATACACCAGGCTCTTCCCAACCAGCAGGCAGGTTAGCGATGTAGTTAGGACTTGCAGGATCTGAACGGGACTCATCCCAGTTGATGAAGTATTTATATGCCAAACGGGCACCTACTTCTTCTGTGATACTGTAAGCAGCTGTCCATGCATCAAAGGCTTCGTTGTAAACCATTTCTGATCCACTATCCCATGAGTTGAACGCACCAGGTACAGATACACGGTCGCCAATGTTACGGTTAAAGATTTCGAATTCTTCCAAAACACCTACGTTTACAGCAAACTGAACAGATGCTGAAACAATGTCGGCTGTTGGAGGACGTCGGCCTTCA
>JAIUMT010000281.1 GCA_022565415.1 Balneolales bacterium
ACAGCAATTTGACGCTCGATGAACAGATTCTGAACTCTGGCGCTCCGCTGATTTACGAGCAAACCGCCTACAACGTCCGATTCTACAATTTAGATATCGAACTTTTTCCAAACACCAAGACGATTTCGGGCGCAGTAACATCGCTTGTGGATATTGTTCATCCGCTTGATTGGCTAGTATTTGATTTGGACACTACTTTAACTGTGCATTCTGCCGGGACGCCTGAGCAACGCTTGTCCGACCGCGACAAAAGCTCCCGAACACCAAAAAACCTAGCGAATGAATCGTATTTCGAGCGTCGGGGAGGACAAATTTGGATTCGTCTCGATAGAACATATCAACCTGGTGAAACTGTCGAAATGCAAATCAATTATGATGGAAAACCAAGAATAGCCCCAAATCCGCCTTGGGATGGAGGGTTTTCATGGGCTGAAACCCCCGGTGGCCTCCCTTGGATTGGCGTATCGTGTCAGACAAACGGAGCCGATTTATGGTGGCCGGTAAAAGACCACTACTCTGATCGACCCGACTCGGTATCAATCCATTTAACAGTCCCTGATCCCCTTTTTGCTGCCTCAAACGGTCGATTCATTGATAAAACACCCAACGACAACAATACAACAACGTTTCATTGGTTTGTGGGGTCCCCAATCAGCAATTACAACGTAACTGTAAATGCCGGACCCTATCTAGAACTGACGGAATCGTACACCAGCACCAGTGGTGACCAGATTCCCATTTCATTTTGGATCCTCCCGGAGGATGAAGAAAAAGCTTTGCAATTGATGCCCCAATTTTCAGAACAGATGCGATTTTTCGAAAATTTACTCGGTCCGTACCCTTTCCGAAACGAAAAATACGGAGTTGTTCAAACCTCGTACCTTGGAATGGAACATCAAACGCTAATTGCCTACGGTGCAGGATTTCAAAACGATGTATTGTTCCGGATGAATGCCGGATACGATGACCTTCACCACCACGAACTAGCCCACGAATGGTGGGGAAATTTGGTCACGGTACATGATTGGAAAGATTTCTGGATTCACGAGGGTTTTGCAACGTACATGCAAGCATTGTACACCGAGAAGTTGAAAGGCTCTGAATATTATCATCGTCAAATGCGTCTGTTTCGGAGTTTTGTGCAGAATACGCGCCCATTGGTCCCGCATCAGACACAAAGTTCGCGAGATATGCGAGGCCGGGATGTGTACTATAAAGGAGCTTCCGTTCTGCACACGCTGAGGTATGTTTTGGGCGATGACGACTTCTTTTTGCTCTTGCGACGGTTCGCCTATCCTGATCCGGCCATGGAGTTGCTCACCGACGGAAGCGCGCTTCGATTCACCTCAACTGAAGAATTCAAGCAAATTACCAAAGATGTGACTGGTCGGTCGCTCGATTGGTTATTCGATGTTTATCTACATCAACGCGATCTCCCCGAACTTACGTACAGAGTCGAAAACGAAACTTTAATTCTAGAATGGATTGTACCGGGGAGTACATCATTCCCGATGCCCATTCCCGTGCGCGTTAACGAGGAAATACATTATGTCGAAATGGACGGAAATCGTGGTGAAATCCACTTCGGTACAACGTCAAACGATTTCGAAATTGATCCGCTAAACTGGGTGCTAAAAAAGTAAATACCCAGCAAAGTTTTAGCGATTATCGGTGTAGAACGGGTTCGAATCGTAGTTGTCTTTGCGCAAATAGGCTCGGCTGTACTTTACATAATTCACGGAATACTGCTTGATGGACTCGATTTCTTCGTCGGTTAGTTTACGAACAGGCTTACAAGGTGAACCCATGCAAAGGTGACCCGATGGCATCACTTTTCCCGGAGCAACAAGGCTTCCGGCAGCGATAATCACATCTGATTCGATAACGGCTTTATCCAACACAACGGAGTTCATGCCCACAAGCACACGGTCGTTAATGGTACAACCGTGAATCACAGCTCCGTGACCAATCGTTACCTCGTTACCGATTTTCGTCGGACCAGTTTGGTTGGTCACATGAATGCAGCAGTTGTCCTGAACGTTGCTTCTGTCGCCGATTTCGATCCAGTTTACATCCCCCCGAATGGTGGTATTGAACCATACACTAGCCTCATCACCAAGGGTTACATCCACAATAATATCGGCGCTGGGTGCAATGAAGTTGTTCTCTTTGAAACGGGGTTTTTTGTCAAGAAACTCGTAAACCATGATATTCTATGTAATTATTAGTTCTGTAAACGGTCAAATTTTTGATTTCCGGAACGTTCGAAATTCCAATTATACGGACCAGTAAATGCGGGATGATTCATCATAACCGGTGCACTTCCCATAACGGAATACGTAAATTCCTGCTCCATATTCAAATTTCTGTACACTTCAGTGCCGAAATCCCGAGGCCTCATACTGAATGGAATATCTAAAACGACATCGGCTCGTGGGGGAACGGTTACCTGCTGATTGATCTGATTACGGTGCCAGGTAGTTCCTTCAACTTCAATTGTAATATCGGCACTGTTCAGAGTAACAGGAATAGAGTTCGGATTTACCACTCGTACCCGCAACTCAAGCTCGGCAATGGCCAGGTTGAACGAATGCAACATTAACGTGTCGAGGGCAATTCGTGGCGATTGCAACAACGGAAATTCTCCATTAAACGTGAGCGTGTCTGTAATAGAACCCTCATCAGAATGATCACTTAACGGACTCGAAACGACAAAGGCACGCATTTCATAGGGAAGGGTTTCTCGTTCTGGAAAAACTCCGATAGTGCTCTCCAATTCGGCGAAGTTAATCTGAAATGGTATTGAAAAACGGTCCTCAGCATCTTCCTGAAGTTCCATTTGCGGAGTTTTCGATCCGCTGGCAATTTCAGTATCACGAACGAGAACCTGATACGAAAAAGACTCAATTTTCGCAGGTACGGAGTGCGTATTCTTTGCCGCAAACTCTTGTTTGAAATGAACTTCCTCAAAACTAAGTAGGTCGACTGTCGGAGTAGAAGTTGAAATTTCGGGTGAAATATACACGGGTGCCTGCAACGTTACGCAACCACCAAGAAATACAATAGAACTAAAAATTAAAAGGGTTCGGAGAGTCATGATAAAAATTTAAAAAAGCCGCGTGGACAATAATATGTCCGTTCAAGTACAAGTTAAAGAGACTATTTAAAGGTACGCATATCCGGTTCGTCGGGAAAAATGTTTTTCGGCAGTCATCCAATGGTAGAAAATTTATGATGATTAATTTTCACAGTTTTAATGTATGTCTGTAACTAGAATAGTGAGTGGAATGTTGCATAATCCTGTTGACTTGAGATTGGAAGTTTTCAGTCAAAACCTTTTTTTAGATACTTACCTCAGAACAGTATATTGAGTCAATCATCCAAACGAAAATCAAAACGTCACTAGCCATCAGGTAACCTTACTGATGGTCATTTTATCATACTACTATGTCGAATTATTACAGACTTATTGCCACTGCTACGTTTATTATAACCTTCATATTTGCTGATATCGCTCTGGTGCCAGCCAAATCGAATGATCAAAATCTTAGTCTTATCCACGTTCAAGCTGAAGGACTGGCAAAGTCTCAAACACATACCACTCTGGCTTTGGCACAAAATCCCCCCGCGTCGAATCAGTCTCAAATCGCACAAGCGAATGTGCAGGCTCAAACACAAAACCCTCATATCGCAAACAATGATGCCGAGCAGGATTTTCTTTTTATTCTGAGGGTTGATGATATCTTATCCCGAAACACCACCATGTTACCGAGATCGATCATCCCATTTCAGGAAATGGCCGAGTCTAAAGGTGCAATCGTTTCATGGGGAGTGATGCCGCACCGATTGCTCGAACGAAACGTAAACGATGGCGAACTCACGCGGGATTTACTAACGAGCGTTGCAAATGGACACGAAATTTCACTTCACGGGTTTATACATCTTTGTCAGCAGTGCCAAAATGTAGCTGGATCTGCATTCTGGGGGCATGAAATGTACTGCACCACCCTAAACAGGCCTCTAACCTATAACCAGCAGGCGAAACTCATCGAAGATGGACTTAAGCTACTTGCTGATAGCATTGGTGTTCGTCCGACCAGTTTCATTCCGCCCGGACATGTATCCGACAACACAACCCATCAGGTTTTAATCGATCGTGACTTTCACGCCATTACCATCGAAACCGATGAAGGATTTGTAACCGACGGATTGTACAACATTGGAACTTCAGAGGATTTCGGATGGGAGCTCACTCCGGGAAACTATGTGTCGAGAAGAACACAGGCTTTGGAAGACATTCGTATTAGAGGGGAGGCTCAGGGGCATTATACACTGCTTTTACACGATCCATTTACTCGCTATGGCTACCGTGAGGGAATTTTAATCGATTGGACGGCAGAAATTCTGGATTCTGTAAAAACGATGTATGGAGACCGACTTAAGTTTGTGAACATCAGCGAGGCAGCCGATATATTGTCGGGCACTGGAACTTCTGCTCATGAAAACGACACAGATGTACCAATAGCAGCCAAATTACATGCAAATTACCCGAATCC
>JAIUMT010000282.1 GCA_022565415.1 Balneolales bacterium
AAATTGACCGTTTCGGGTAGGAGGCGTTCGGGCGCGGTTTTGTAAATATTGAACCTGTTGGTCATCATCCACGGGAGTAAAGAACCAACAAAAGCGGCGATACCGATGAAAAAGGACTGCATCGCGAAGCCTTTGGTTCGCTGTTCGGAGGGGAGCATATCGCCAACGAAAGCCCGAAACGGCTCCATGGTGACGTTAATTGAGGCATCTAAAATCCAGAGCATCCCAGCTGCCATCCACAAATAGGGTGAATTCGGCATGATGAACAGGGCCGCAGAAGCGAGAATAGCCCCAATCAGGAAAAAAGGTCTCCTTCGGCCGAAACTATTCCATGTGTTATCGCTGAGGTAACCGACGATAGGCTGCACGATGAGTCCGGTAACGGGCGCGGCAATCCACAAAATTGGAATTTGAGATACATCAGCCCCGAGAGTTTCGAAAATCCGGCTAACGTTGGCGTTTTGCAGGGCGAATCCGAATTGAATTCCCAAAAATCCGAAACTCATATTCCAGATTTGGAAGAAAGATAACTGCGGTTTTTTCATGATGGATGAGGTTCACTAAGTGAGAAGGTGTAACTAACGTTTGAAGACCAAGTGGATTGATGGCGATATGCAATGGAACGGAGGTAGATGGAAAAATCCGGAGCTTGTGATCCGGTGGCTAACCCCGCAAATCAGGACTTGCGTAAGCGCTTACATTTCGATTGAGATAAGATATTCAAAATTGCACTAAAGCGAAAAGCAATGTTTTGGGCGGAGGGGGCTATGGGAGATTCTCAAAGAAATGTACTTTGATAGGAACGGTCAAAATCGATTTTGAGCTTATGTTAAGTGCCTAGTCGTCAATTGCATCACTTAATCAAATTGATATCGTCCCATCGATTATCAAGAATAGCTATAACGATGATTTTATTGTTTTTCTTCGTGTAATAGACAGATAGAACCTTGCTTAATACTGCTTTTCTGACTTTTTTACTTTATGTGATTCCGAATACAGATTTGGATACAGGCTAGTGATATTCTCAAAATCAGATAGTGACTGATAAAAGTTGTCAACTTCTGCTTGTGAAAACGTATTCCGCAAATAGGCTACTATTTCTGTTGCATTAAACAAAGCTTGAGAAGTGTACTCGACTATCAACCTTTGTTTATCAGCCATCTTTTAATTGCTTCCAAAACTGTGACGACGAAATCACATCTCCAATCTCAATATCATCTAAACCATTCTTAATTTGCTGTTTTTGGCTTATTGATAACTCATCCCACCAATCTTCGTTGGAGCTAGAACGTTTTAAGCCGTCTAATATATCGATGAGACGCTCGTCAGATAGCCTGTTTATCCAGGCAATCAGCTCAAGTTTTTTTTGGTTTAGTTCTGCTGTTGACATGCTAATTAATTTAACTGGAACTAAGTCATTTTCCAATCAATTAATAAAACCAACGATTTTTGGATACCGCTTTTACCAGCAACTAAACGGATAGCTACTTACTCCATTTAAAGATTCAGATGATTGGGGTTGATGGGATATCCGGCTAATTATAATGTGGACTACAACCAACGATAAATGTATTTTGAGGGTTTTATTAATGAGTTTAGGCCTGTTCAAGACTCAATCTATGAATCGTTATTATATTTGCCATCACGTTGTGTACCCGAAAAATTGCAATCTGACATGAATTATACGAATAAAGACATCGCTGCCCTGCTCGAAGAAATCGGAATTTTACTTCGCCTCGATGGCGCTAACGATTTCAAAGCCATTGCCTTCGACCGCGCCGCCCGAACCATCGAATCTCTGGACGAACCAGTCTCAACGCTGATCGATGACCGGCAGGTCACAAACATCAAGGGCATCGGGAAGTCTATTGCCGACGACATTTACGCCTTGTTCGAAACCGGCGAAATTCCGGCGTTAATCAGTTTGCGTAAAAAAGTGTCCGAAGACCTGGTGCGATGGCTCGATATCTCCGGCATGGGACCCAAAAAAGTGTACAAAATTCACAAAGAACTCGGAATCACCACCCTCGAAGAGCTCAAGGCGAAGTGTGAAGATGGTTCTGTTGCCTCCCTGGCCGGAATGGGGGCAAAATCAGCCGAAAAAATCCTGAAATCTATCGCCTGGATGGAGCAGTACGCCGAGCGTTGTCGACTCGACGAGGCCCAATCTATTGCCGATCGGATGCTGGCGTTGCTCGAGCACAAACCCGGCGTGAAGGAAATCTCCGTTGCGGGTTCCATCCGTCGAAACCTCGAAACGATTGGCGATATCGATATTCTGGTCGGCGCCGATGCGTCCGACGCCCCCGCTCTGTTCGAAACTTTCACATCCGACCCCGGCGTTGTCGAAATTCTGGGTCAGGGCGAGACTAAAAGCTCGGTTCGTACCACGGAAGGCCGGCAGGTCGACCTCCGAATTGTGAAACCATCCCAATTTCCCGCCGCGCTCATGTATTTCACGGGCAGCAAAGAGCACAACGTGGCACTGCGCCAACGCGCACGCGATCAGGGAATGGCCCTCAACGAATACGGACTCTTCAAACTCGATGAGAAGGGCAGCACCGATTTCGAAAAACCAATCGATTATACTTCTGAGGCCGATATTTACAAGAAATTGGGCATGAGTTGGGTTCCGCCCGAGCTGCGGGAAGACCGGGGTGAGGTCGACTTTTTCACCAAGAACGAGAAGGCCGATTTGGTTGAACTCAGCGATATTCAGGGCGTTTTGCACGCGCACTCGACCTGGAGCGATGGCAAATATAGTATTCAGGAAATGGCTGATGCGTGTCTGGATCGCGGATATTCTTATCTCGGACTTACCGATCACTCGCGTACTGCGGCCTATGCCGGCGGACTCGACGTTGGCCGAGTTCAGCAACAGTGGAAAGAAATCGATGCTATTAATGAAAAATTCGCCAAGAATGGGGTCAATTTCCGTGTATTTAAGGGGATTGAGTCGGATATTCTGGCGGATGGATCTCTCGATTACAGCGACGATATATTAAAAGGATTCGATTTCATAATCGCGAGTGTGCATTTTTCGCTGGACATGCCTGCCGAAAAAATGCATGAGCGGCTGATGCGTGCGGTTGAGAATCCGTACACAACGATTTTAGGTCATCCCACGGGACGATTATTACTGAAACGGGATGGGAGCAAAGTTGACCTCAATCCGATAATTGAGGCCGCTGCAAAAGCTGGAACTGCCATCGAAATCAATGCCAATCCCTGGCGACTCGATCTCGACTGGCGATATGGAAACAAGGCAAAAGATGCGGGATTGCTAACGGCTGTTTGTCCGGATGCGCACAGTACCGAGGGGATCGACGATATGCAGTTCGGAGTTAAAATTGCGCGGAAGGCGAAATTTGACAAAGCCCGGGTTTTGAATACGAAATCAGTAGATGAAATCGAGGCGCATTTTAGGGCCGAAAAGTAAGGATTTTTGGTATTAGAGCTCGATTTTGCACGGGTGTGTTACCAGCCACACTATCGTAAAAAAAGAATAAATACAGAAATTGCACAAATTCCATCTTTATAGTTTGGCAATAAATGCATAATCTGTAGGTTTAAATTTCCTTTACTACAGGAAGTTATTTTAATTAATCAATGTAGAGTATGAAAACATTATTCGTATCAAGTTTGTTTGTTGCACTTGGGTTGCTTGGCAGTGCCGGGCTGTTACATGGTCAGGCCATTGACAGGATGGATTTATTTCAGTTTATGGCTACAACAGGCCAAGGATTTAGTCATTCAGATGCCTTTAATCGCGGAGACATAGAAGGATCTCCGTTTTTGCACCAAGAATGGGTGCGTGGGAAATTTTCGCTTAGGGGAGAGGAAACGTTCGAGGGTGTGGAAATGCGCTACGAGGCCATATCTGGAATTCTAAGCATTATGCACCGACAAGATTCAGTGTTTTTACGACCTCAGATGGTACCAGAATTCTCTTATTCTCACGCGGGTGAGGAGTTCGAGTTCAAAAACGGATACTTCTCTGAGCAACTTAATGTGAATCGTGACACCTATCTGCGGGTTCTTTACGAGAATGAAGGCGAATGGTCGGTTTATGAGCAAGTTAGAAAAGAATTCAAAGCAGCTGAGACCCCAAATCAGTTTACACATTACCAGCGTTATGATGCATTTGAGGATAATTCAAGGTTCTTGGTTAGGTCACCTGAGGGGGAATGGGCAATATTTCGTCCCGGAAGACGAGCGATTAACCGACTTTTTGATGATGGACGGAAAGCTACGGGTTATTTCCGTAGTAACGACTTGAACTATACTAAGCCTAGTGATATTGGTCGATTATTTAAGCACATGGCGGAGTCTAACTAGAAGGATTTGAGCCACAGTGCTTATTGGTACTAGACTAAATACTGTTTCTCGATAGACTCAATTCTTTGTGAAGTCTTCATCGGGCAAGAAAAAAATCTGTACGACTTAAGTTGCGCGTTCGGGGAATCAGTTAGACGGTTTCCCGAACGATTGTATTGAATTATTAGACAGCTTTCTCTTTAGAAATTTCCG
>JAIUMT010000283.1 GCA_022565415.1 Balneolales bacterium
CTGAAGGAAATCCATCATCGGGTCAAAAACAACATGCAGATAATTTCAAGTTTGCTGTATCTGCAATCGATGCAGTCTGATGACACGATTATCCAGGATGCTTTGATTGAAAGTCAGAACCGGGTTCGATCCATGTCTATGGTTCACGAAAAGCTGTATAAATCCACAAATTTGTCTCGAATTGCTTTCGACGATTACATCAGAGAGTTATCTCAAGACATAATGAATACTTGGGTGGGCACAGATAGTATGATTAGCAATCATTACTAAATGGAAGCTGTTGAAATCGATATAGACAAAGCTATTCCGTGCGGATTGTTAGTAAACGAGCTCATCAGCAATGCGCTTAAACACGGACTTAAAAATCAGGCTACGGGACTGTTGGCTATAAAATTGAAACGCTGCAACGAGGTAATTACGCTAACTGTTGAGAATAATGGCACACCTTTGCCCGACAACTTCGACCTGGAAAAAACCGAAACCCTGGGAATGCAGTTAATCGCATCTCTAGCACAGCAACTTAACGGTGAGTTATCCTATAAAATTGAACCACACACCATTTTCGAATTGCGATTCAACGATTTGATTGATTAATTCTGCGCAGGATACAGTACTTTAGCAGTAAGAAAACTCTCAAATTTCTAAGTTGATACAATGGCAAAGCGAATTGGTCTGGCACTTGGAGCGGGTTCAGCCCGCGGATTGTCGCATCTGGGTGTACTTAAAGCGTTTAAAGACAAGAACATAAAACCTGCCTATATAGCTGGTACCAGCATAGGTTCGATGATGGGCGCCGTCTACGCAAGCGGTAACCTGGATGATGTTACCGAACTGATGCGCCATATCACCCTGGGGAAAATGGCAAACTATTTAGATTTCACCATTCCGCGTCAGGCGTTAATGGAGGGTGATAAAATCATGAAACTCATTCGTGAAATCATCCCAATTAGTGATTTCAAGGACCTCGAAATCCCATTATCTGTTGTTGCATGCGATATTCACACCGGCAAACAAGTGATAAACGATTCAGGTGATGTTCACAATGCTGTGAGAGCCAGTATATCGTTGCCTGGAATATTTCTACCGGTACATCACGATAATATGTGGCTGGTTGATGGTGGACTCGTAAACCCTGTTCCTGTGAGTGTCGTACGCAAGCACGATGTCGATGTGGTTATAGCCGTTGACTTGAATTTCGACGTTCTCGATGTAAATGGCCAAAAAACGAACAAAAAAACAAAGAAACAGCTTAAGGCTGAGGCTACTGAAAAAGCAAAGGCCGACTCTGATACCAGCGAAGCAGACTCACTCGAGCAAGTTGTTGGTAAAAAGCAAAACTGGATTTCTGGGGCGTTGGGCAGCCGTTTCACAGGACTTGAGCGCTCGGTAAAAGACACATTCGAGCGTTGGTTCGACGACGATGAAAAGAAAAGAGACAAAGGTCCGTCGATTTTTGATGCGTTAGCTTTTTCGATCGATATCATGTCGGTTCAAATAACCCGCAGAAATTTCGAAACGGATCCGGCCGACTTCTACATTAATCCCGCAGTTGGACATTTGGGATTGTGCGCTTACGATGAGCCAGGTCCGAACATCGACGATGGTTACAGACTGGCTATTGAGCTAATAGAAAAAGACGGACTGGCCGACTAAATAACGGCCAGTTAAAAAGTTAAGAGTAGCTGACCTTATTCATAAGGATGTGCTCTTTCTGAGATGTTTTTTTTACAGAATTACTACCTGTATCTGGTAGGTTGATGGTTTCACCGAGCTGATATCCAATCAATCCGGCAAGCATCACCTTGAAGTAATAAAAAATCGAGCTATTCAGCGCGTAGCGAATATCGTAAGCTGACTGAATTTCACCTAAGCGAAGATGTGGTTCGTGTGTACTCTTTGCACCGTTTACTTCAGCAGCACTGAAAATGCCCGGCTTCATGGTGTAAATCTTGTAGAACCATCTGATTTCGGTGTTTAAGCGGTTCGCAGTGTGCTCGTTGTACAGTGTACATCCGACCAGGCTCATCTCGCCTGTAAACACTTTGAGCAATAACGGCATTCGGTGTAGGTTCGTAAACTGCAAGAACTTCCCGAACGACGTAAGTGGAGGAAAATCTTCTGTTGTATCACCAAGAGAGCGTACAGAGCCTCTCTCAAAGTGCTCAAACGACCTGAGTACATATCCGTAGAAAGCCTTTCCGCGAAAACCAATATAGCGTACACGGATTAATGCCGGACCTTTTGAAGTCAGTTTAACACCCATCCACAGAAATGGAAACAGAGGAATACTCAGCACTAACAGAACAGTTGCGAATACTAAATCGACTATTCTGTAACCTCCGCTGTACATTCGTGCGATTTCATGAAACCATAGCTTACCACCCGGATCGTTTTCGATCTGTGACATTTCATCACGCTGCGACTCGCGCATAATGGTATCGCTAATAGTTAAATGTGTTTCTGCCAAGTGGGATGATTTGTAAATATTGTGGGGATTCGTTGGGTACATATACTATGATGAATTTTTTGACACACTGCCTCACTAGTCTCGCAAAATAAAGAGCGTTCGGCTTTAGATATGTCAAGGGGGATACTTTTCAATTCTGGGAAATAAATAATGAATCGTATGGAGTACTTACACACAATATACACATTCATTAAGTAGTATGACTATACAAGATTAAGAGTCTTAGATTATTAGCCAAGTTAAGTAAGCGAAGTAAATGATCAACAGTAAACCACCTTCAAGTCGGTTTAACTCCCATCCTCGCCTCATCATCGGCCAAATTACAATAGTAAGCCCCAGCATAACCGCCATGTCCATTAAACCAAAACTGGAACTATCCAGTGGATGAATCATTCCTGTTATTCCGAGTATACTTAGGACATTGAACACATTCGATCCGATAATGTTCCCAACTGCGATATCGGATTTTTTCTTTAATGCAGCAACGAGTGAAGTGGCCAATTCAGGCAAGCTCGTACCGATCGAAACCACCGTAATTCCGATAACGGCCTGACTTATGCCAAGCCTCGTTGCAATATCAACAGCCCCTTTCACAAGTAACTCTGCGCCTAAAACTAATAATCCGAGTCCTACCACAACCCACATCGACGCTTTAAGAGTACTCATGGTTGCGGCCTCATCGTCTGGTTGCTCCACAATTTGTACGATGAGTTCTTCGGGCAAAGACCGCGCACGTTTCAGATTAAATGCGATGTAAGCAACGAGTCCGGTGAATAAAATTGCCCCTTCAATGCGACCAATCACATCATCCAGTATAAATACAGCTGCTATGAATGTGATTATCATCATTAGCGGCACATCAACTTTTAATAGGTCCCGATGAATTGCCAGCGGTCTGATGAGGGCTGTCGCCCCGAGAATCAAGGCTATATTCGCGATATTCGACCCAATCACGTTTCCGATTGCAATATCAGCGTTTCCAGCCAGTGTCGCGCGGATACTTACGACCAACTCAGGTGCGCTGGTGCCAAATGCGACCAGTGTTATTCCGATTACAAGAGGAGTTAGACCAAGTTTTAGCGCGATTGAACTGCTTCCCTCAACCAGTCGGTCGGCTCCCCAGGTTAAAAGGGCGAATCCGGCGAGCAAAAAGACCAATGATAAAATCATGTAACTGGGTTATGAAATGAGATTTTTGGGGTTTGTTATCGTAGTAATTCCAAAAATACATACAATTCCAGCAATTAAACGGATCATTTCAGCAGGGTCATGCTACGCGAAAAGCGCCGCCCATCTACGTTCAGTTGAATCACATACACCCCACTGGATAATCGTGCCGCGTCGAACTGCAAGGTATGGCTTCCGGCTGATAAATATCCTTGTTGTAACGTTATAACTCGTTGTCCCAGAACCGTAAACACAGTTAGCTCAACGTGTGATTGTTCTGGTATATCGAAAGATATTACAGTCGATGGATTAAACGGATTCGGGAAGTTCTGATGCAAAACGACTTCAGCTGGTAACTCAGATTGCTCGGACTGAGAAGTTCCAGTTGGCGACTCTCCGGGGAAAGCGTTCAATTCGAGCGTGAAGCAACTTTGATTTGACTCGAGGTCGAGCAGTATTTCGTTTTCGGATGCCAAAATTAGCGGTTCGTCGAGGTAGGAAAAGGCATCCTGATCGGACGTTATTGAATTAATTCGGATGTAGCCTTCGATCGAACCGGTGAGGGAAAGTGGAATTTGATTGCCTGTCCACTCGCCGCAAAGCCGCAAATGGTATGTGTTGTCGGAGTTGTGAGCGACGTTGGTGTTTCTATTTTGTGTCGAGTTTTTGTGATTATGGACGTAGGTAGTGTTTTGATTTTCTAGAGTGCTAACAGTGGACTGGTTCTTTTGAAGTTCGGTGTTTCCTGTGTACGAAGTGGATTGATTCTTATGAAGTTCGGCGTTTCCTGTGTACGAAGCGGATTGATTTTTTTGAAGTTCGGCGTTGCCTGTGTACGAAGGGGACTCGTTCTTTTGAAGTTCAGCGGTGTTTTGGGCGTGGCCA
>JAIUMT010000284.1 GCA_022565415.1 Balneolales bacterium
CGTCAACGATGGAGCCCCCGAGGCTTGTAAGTTAGCCTATTGAGTCCGAGTGGCTACGTCTAGAAAAACAATCGCGCAGAAGCCTGAAATTGCCACGGATTTCCGCCCGGATTCACAACTCCAACATTCTGGTTAACCTGATAGATATACTGCTCCGTTACCGGGTCGAATCCACGTATGGTTAGCAGGTTTTGGTCGCCCAGGTTACGGGAAGCACCCCAATCACGATTCAAAATATTCGCTACGTTGAACAAATCGAACGAGAGCTCAAGCCCTGTTGTGCTCACAGGAGAAAACTGAAATTTGCGCGATACTCTCAAATCCCAAACCCCGAAGAAGTCGTTTTCGCAACCATTTCGTACTGCCATTCCGCCCATGTATTGTTCGATACAACTACGTGCACGGTTATCCGAATTCGCCAACACTGCATTCATCCCATCGGCAACAGCAGCGCTCGTTCCAGCGGCATTCGGATCAAATACGTAGGCCAGGTCGTTGGAGCTCACAAAGTCTCCATTCACGTTTCCGTTCACACGAAGTGAATATCTCGAGCCGCCGAGTCCGGAATATCGAACCCCTACCGATACCCCATAAAAGGACGGAAGTGTTCCATACAATACCACTTTGTTGCGGAACTGAACATTCGAGTAGTTCATCATGCTCAAATCACGCGGATCATCCACAACCATCTGAAACAACGTCGCACTGTTGGCTACGTTTCCGTTGTAGGAAGTGTTATCCTGAGCGTCGTTCCAAGTGTAACTCGCTGTCACTACACCGTCACGCATGTAATTCCAGGTTCCATCAACAACCACGGTGTAGGTATTGTTTTCACCCTCAGAAACCAACTCGAGAACACGTCCAATCTGATCGGATTTCCGTCCCTGAGTCCAGTCGGCCGACCCATTCGCCGGATTAATACTCGCAGCTGGCACGAATACTCCTCGGTTGTCTTCGTTCGCAAGTCTGAAAAACGGTTCATCTGCCATGTTACGATCGACATACATGTAGTTTCCACGGGCAAAGGATGCTATGAAATTCACCCCTAATCGCAGATTCGTACTGAAGAATCGGTTATAGCTGATGTTTCCTTTGTACACGGTTGGCACCTTGATATCGGCGCTGTTCATATTAATCGTTGTGAGCGGATCAACACCGTCGATGTCGAACAGTTCAGCCCCCGGCGCAGTCGACGGATCATTTCGGTAACTCACAAAGTCAGGAGTTGGCACATTGTCGCCCCGAACATCCACCGCAAATATTTTGGTGCCGTTGAACTGAAGATTGTTCACATCCGAGTAATTGTTCAACGCTGAACCGAAAATACCGCCACCTATTTTGATGAAGTCGGTGTTGCGCGCGGCTACGTTCCAAACCATCTGGAATCGAGGTTGTAGCTGAAATCCGCTGGCCGATTGGTCTGTGCGTAGTCCGAGTTCGTCGAACACAAGCTGATTAAACTCAGGCTCGTTCAGGTATCGGGTGTAATCGGCGCGTAAACCTAACGACAAGTTAACAGCTCGACTCAAATCCTTCTCTGCCTGAACATAAACTCCGGTTCCTAATGCCAACTGCGTTACCTCAGGATCTGATACGGCCACTTCACGTGCGTATCGGTACGGTGTTTGGTTCTCGAAATTATCAAGTCCAGTGAAGAAGAATCGGCCGTTGAATTCACTGGTCGCCAATGAAGTGAGGTTATTTAACAGGATGTCGGTTCCGAAAGTGTAATTGATGCCCAACGGAGATGCATAGTACAGGTTGTTCACGACCTGAAACACATTGCTCTCGAAGGTTTCCGGCAGGTAACGCTGACCGCCAAGCTGGATGGTGGTGTTGTAATTGTTCCCATTTATCTCCGATTGCACGTTTTCAACAATGGCCCGCGGAATGTTCTGCGATGGCAGTTGCGAACTCGGACGACCATCATCCAGCGTGTACAAATGCTGTACTTTCAATTCGTTGGTCAGGTTCGAGGCAATGTTTGTTCGAAGCGAAGCCATGAAGCTGTTGGCCATGGAATGATGGGTTCCATACACCTCGTACAAGTTGATTCGACTGTTGTCGTTCACTCCTTGATTGTTCATATCGCTGGTGAAGTTGTTGCGAAATGTGAGCAAGTTTCGGTTGTCGAGCTGCCAGTCGACCCGGCCGAAGAACGTATGCGTAACTCGACGGCGGTCGAAGCTTCCGGTCTGATCATCAGCTGAAACGCCGTACAAATCGCGGGATATCTGAAGATATCGGTCCAAAGATTCGAGTGAAACTCCGACTGAAATCTGGTCTTCTACGGTCTGGATGTCGGCGATTAACAAGGGACGAGCATCTAACTGACCATCGTAGGTCACAAAGAAGTGAACTTTATCGTTGACGAGGGGTCCGCCTAGCGAAAATCCGTACTGAGATATAGAAAAGTCATCCGATCGAGGGTTTCCGCGCATATCGAACTGGCTCGACAAAAAGTCGGCTCGGTTGTAGAAAAACCCGGATCCCTCGAACTGATTGGTGCCGGATCGGGTTACCGCGCTTACCAGTCCGCCACCACTCCGACCAATTGTGACATCATAGCTGTTCGTTACGACTTCGAACTCGCGGATGGCTTCAATCGAAATGGAAAACGGTCCACGGTTAGTGGTACCGCTAGAAAGCGGACTCCGGTTGGTCATTCCGTCGATGGTGTAATTGGTGGATGAGAATAATTGTCCGAGAAGGTTATTTCCCCGACTCACTGGCGATAGATCAATCAACGACACGAAATTTCGTCCGTTTACTGGCAAGTTCTCCAGATCACTACGGGAAATCGAGGTTTTAGACCCCATCCGATCCACAACAACCTGCATTCCGTCGGCAACAACAACGACTTCATCGAGAAGTTCGGTAGATTCTTGCAGAGTGAAATTAATTCGAAGCTGATCACCCTGATTAAACGCCTGATTTTGAAGACGCTGCGATATAAATCCGGTGTACGAAACAGTAATGGTATAATTGCTACCCAGCGGTATTTGCTGGATGAGGTAATTTCCGGTGAGTCCGGAGGTAGTTCCGGTGGTAAAACCGGTTTCTTCATTGCGAAGCATGATGGTTGCTCCGGTGAGGGTTTCACCACGTTGGTCTGTGATGGTTCCTCCGAGGCTGGTGTTGGTGCCCTGGGATAGGGATGCTGCAGGCAACAGCACAACCAGTGCCAGACAAAACAGTATCAGATTTTTCATATGTGAATTGAGTAGGGTTTGAACGATGTATTCAACCCATATTGCAGCTTCGTAGCGTTATTTATGAAGTAGCAATACAGGCGTCGAAGAATGTTGTCTCCGACGCCGAAGATTAGCCATGTAATGTTAACGGAACATGCCCGGAATGTTAACGAATTGTCAAGTGTGGTGAATTCATTAGTCCCAGAGCTCGCCACGCCAGTGCTTCGGCGGACGCTCTGCGCGCACTTCAATAGTAATCCTATCGGTGTACTGATGGCCGTTTCTATCAGTTGATGTCACGGTTACGAGGTGTATTCCGAGTGGGAGTTCGGGCATTTGAACCCGCCACAAGTGCATGTTCCGGTCGGCAATTGATGTTTGTGGCTGAGGGGCACCCGGACCTAATTGTCGGCCACGAAACACTTCAAAACCCTGGGATTTTTCGTCGCCCGATTCACTCACAATAGCATGACGCGCAACGGTTAATTGCCGCATCGTAGCAAATGGATCAGACCATTCGGCTCCAATTCGTGCGGCTTCACCTTCTCCCTGTTGAGTTCGTTCCATTTCTAACGTAGCGCCATTTGAAAAGGCTGCTTCAACGCGAGTTTCTGCCGATCCCATCCACACATTTGCCGTCAACCAAACTCCTCCATCACGGCTGAAATCAGCCGGAGTTACTATCTGGGTGTCGGGTAGGTCGTGAACCGACAGTGGCGGGGTTGAACTACGCTGCGCAGCCGGCATCCGAACCCAACTAATGATTTCATCAAACCAAGACCGATATTCTGGCGTGCTCACGCTCACCCATTGGCCACGATGCTCTCCTAATCGGGCACCGATATAGCGCTCGGTATAGTTTGCAGAGTCGAAATCCAGTCGCAGATAGCCCATAGGAGCACCCATTCGCTGCAATGCCATCGGAACCCCATCAACGCTGATGTCGCCCTGATACCAAGCTCCCGAGGCGGCACCTGTCACGATATGACGAAACGGCAACGGACCAATCCCAACGGCTTCATTCCAACCTTCGAAAATTTGTCCGGGGGCGTGGTTTTCAATCGTATGCGTATGACCCGATAGCGACAATGCTTCTCGACCTTCAAGCATCGAATAGATTCGGGGTAGTTCGTCGGTTTGATGCTGATTACTGGTCGCATCCACGAACGACACAAACGGAATGTGGTGGTTCAGCACAATGAGGCGATCTTCGGGAGTTTCGTTTATCAACGATTCGAGCCATTGCATCTGAGTTTCGGTTAGACGACCATTGTAGCTGGGATTCCGCTC